>SUPR01000040.1 GCA_005191425.1 Candidatus Helarchaeota ASGARD archaeon Hel_GB_B | reverse complement strand
AAGTATTGTTATTGCAATAATTATGGGTGTTTTAGCCGGGATAATTTTAATTAATCAACCTAATATTGATCCTTCAGGTGAGATCATATATTCTAATACATTAACATTAATTATTTTGCCATTTCTCCTTCCAGTAATTTTATTGCCAATTATTATTTTTATTTATTATGCAATTTCTGTCAGAAAATATGACCTTCCTAAATCAAAAAGAGCTGCAATTATGAGTATAGGAAATATTATTGTCGCTATTTCTTACATTTTTGAATTGACTGGTATTGTTGGTTTTATAACAATAATTGTTCGACTTGGGTTCGTTATTTATGTAATTCTTATGTATATTACATTTGTAATGCCAAATTGGTTCAAAAATCTAATAAAATGGGAATAACATTACGAATAGAAAATTTCAAACTTTTTTTTCTTATTATATTCTTTTTATTTTGAAATTAATATTACGATAGTTATTTTTATTTTTCAAAAGGTTTCGTTATTGCTTGTATTTTTCGTAGGAACGGTTAATTTAGCAAATAATATTTTTATCAAGCGAAAAAGAGTGTATAGAATAAGCTTGTTCGACTAGATAGCTTTTGTAAGTAAATCAAACAAAATAATTATAAAAACAAATGAAAAGATAGATAAAATCTATAATATTTTAAATGGAATTAAAAAAAATGTAAATAACAGTGAAGGTATGGTTTAAGTTTTTTGTTTATTTAATTATAAATTAAAATGTTAATGAAATTTTATAGTTTCTACTATTGATTTATATATGAATTTATTATTGATTGAAAAATATTATAATATCTCATTCTATGATAATAAAAAGAATGATAAATTGATAATTGATTTGAAAGATCAATGCAAATATCGCTTTATTCCTATATTTATATATAATTTTTCTTATAATAAAAAAATATATGTCAAATTTATAAATAGAATTTCCTATACAATTTTGATGTATCGAACTTCAGTTATTAGCTAGTCCTTATTACTAAATAAAAAATAGATACGGGTAATTTAATGATAAAAAAATTATACATTATCGCTGAATCTAGTGCAAACTTATATACTTATGCTCCATTAGAAAAAAAGAGAGATGATATTCAAGATCAATTAGTAACTGGTTTTATAACAGCAAATGTCTCGTTTTCTGAAGCTGTAATTGGAAAAGGTCTTAATAATATTCGAGTTGGTGGTGATCGAATCATTTTTTATAAAGATAAGTCTGGATTAACTATTGCTGCTATTGTTGATGTCCGTGATAATGTAAAATTATTAGAAAAAGTTATGAACGAAATTCTCGAAAATTTTTTAGTCTTATTTGAAAAAGAACTTGCCTTAAAAAATTTAGACTTTAGCAGGACTGATAAGGCAAAAGATTTTAAATATTTTATAGATGATTTATGTAAAAAATATATTAGTTCCCGTGATCATTGGAAGAATTTTTTATCTGTTTTTGTTGGGAGTATTATTTCTTTTTTTCTAACATTTTTTATTTTAAATCCATCCTTACAAATGTTTAAAAATATGCTCGCAATAATTGGAACTGGTACATTATTAGCAGACATCCAAGCATTTGGATTTTTGTGCTTTATACTTCAAATGATGATTTTTGTTTCTATTTCTCCTGGTATTTTAATAGGAGGATTAATATCTGGTAGTAAAAGAAATGGTAGAATTACTGCTTTTATTCAATATGGAATTCTTATTATTGGTGAGACAATATTCTATATTACATATCCAATATATCTATTTGATATTTCGGGAATCTTTTTCATAATCTGTTTATTATTGATATTTATTCCTGCAACATCATTTCTTCTATATTTCATTGGCGGACTTGGTGGATATATTACAACTAGATTAAAACTTTATCCGTTAGAAGAATTGAAAATGAAAACCCATATAAATTTTAAATTAAAAGAAGACATTATTTAATTTCTCTTGTAATTTTATATTTACAAGAATTATAGCCATCACAACGACATTCTACTTCTTCAACTTGGACGCTTTCGGGTTTTATAAACTCATCAATTATTCCTTTAAGGAGACCAATTTGAATTTCACAAATTGACCTATACTTTACTTTTCCATCACAAATACAATTTTTAATTTCCAAAAAAAAGCTATTTTTATCATCTGTTAGATATACTTTGGCTTGTACATTAGGAGTTGGGTATGTTATTTCTACAGCAAGAGCAGCTAATCTAGTAATATTTTCGAAAGTCATATCAACTCTCTCAAATTGTTTTTTATAAATTTTAGTAGCTTCTTTTGCCATTTCGTAGCCAATTTCTTTTGCTTTTTTAACATTCTTCATCCAATTAAAAAATAATGCCTCATGTAATAATTGATAAAATTTCACCATATAATCTGCTCTATCTGAAAATTTCTTATGGACACGGATAGGATAGAATAATTTTGAAGTGGGCCCCTTCTCTATTTTATAAATCAAGTCTCTCTCAGCCATTGATTCTAAATATTTTGCAGTTGTATTCCTATTTACTCCTATCCTCTCTGCAATTTCTGATATTGTTAATCCTAAATCTTCTTCTTCTAATACATTTAAAATTTTAAATTCTGTTTCTGATTTTTTTGACAAATAACTCACAATTCTTTATGGATTAAATGAATTTATTTTTTAAAATTTAGAGCACCTTAAAATAATTTAAATTTTATTTTTAAAAAATAAATAATATGTCAAAAAATCGTTTCAGATAAAATGATATTATTTCTAACTATATAGAAAAAAAAATTAAAAGAATAAACTTTTGGAAATAAGTATTTATGAATATTTTTTTTCTATATTGATGATAAATGATTTAAAATGTTTATTACAAATTAAAATTAATTATTCTTATAAAATTGCTTGAAATTTTTTCTTATTCGTAAGATTTTGCTCCAAATTAAAGAAATCCTATAATTAATAAATAATTATTATCCAAAAAGAACAAAACATTACAATCAATATTAAAAATTAATTCTTTTTATGTAAATAATATCTCATATATTTTCTATCAGTTGAGAAAAATACAAATACATTAAACCAAATTGATACTAAAAAAGATTAATAAGTCCTGAAAATTAGTAATTATTCAGATTTGATGTTTATCTTATTTATTTTTTATTTAGTCGTTATTGAGAATAAGAAAAAAAACATTAAATTACCATTAAAGTTTGAGATACTGCTTATTTTTGTGAAAATTATTTTAAGAAAATTTACAAATATTATAAAAAAATAAAATATTTAAGAAATCAAAATGTGCATATTTGCAAAGGAAAGATTTAAATTTCAGTGGATAAATTAAGTCTAAATTTCAAAAAATAATCAAAAAATTGCAAATTTGCTAATAATTTGAGATTATTCATGTCCATAATATATTTAAAATTAAAAAATTAGGTGTTTAAAAAATTAGGTGTTTAAAAAGTTGACCGCAATTGAAGAATTTTTTGCAGATGACGGTGATATTAATTATAAACATAATTCCAATATAATTTTAGACGAATTAGAACAAATTGAGGGTATTTCAAATAATATAGTCGATAAAGCTATTCGATGGATTAAACGTAAAGCTTATGAAAGTAAAATTCCTGTATTTGATACCGCAATCGATTTTATATCTCTTTCGATTCTTGAGACTATATTGAAAATATTTGATAGAAAGGTAGAAACGATATATGAAGGGAGAGAAAATATATTTAAAACGAAACCAGTAATTTTTGCGGCTAATCATGAAACGGAAGCAGAACACCTATATTTAGCAAGAGCATGTTGTGAATTACGAGATTTAAATTATCCATTTGTTTTTCTAAAAAGATATAATTTTAAAGGTATAGTAAATAAAAAGAATGTCCCTATTTTTTATGCTAAATACCAATTATTTAATTATCCATTACTTGGGACTATTTTTAGCTCAACTGCATTTCCTGTCGAACGGGAGATTAGTAGTAAAGCGAGACGGTCTATGGAAATCGGGTCGACATTCTTAAAAAGAGGTTCTAATATCTTAATATATCCTGAAGGGACACGCAATATTGAAAAACAACAGAAGGCAAAATCAGGCGTTATTAGACTTGCTATAGAAAATAAAGTTCCAATAGTCCCAATTGGGCATAGTGGACTATATGAATTAACTGGTGGAAGTTTTATTCCGAGTAAAAAGGGTATTTGGTATTGTAGTATGGGAGAACCTATTTATTATGAGGATTATTATGATAAAGAATTAAGTTACGAAGATTTACGCCGCTTAATTGGCGATTTAATGGCCAGAATCGAACAATTAAAAGAGAATAGCAGGCGTAAAATCCACGAAATTAAAGAAAAACGGTTTAATGAATCGTTAAAAAAACCAATAAATGAAATTGTCGTTAATAAATTTGAAACCTTAGAAAAAAAGCCAAAAAATCCTTTTGATATGTTGTACAGAAAATATGTCAAATATACATCGAGAATTCCTGTTATAGGAGACTATTTGGATGCTTTTAGTCATTTTTTTATTAGGTTAAGTGCTAATTTCTTAGTAAATCCATTAACTTTTGATTTTAAAGTAAAAGGTAAAGAGAATTTAGACCAATTTAAAGGAGCAATTATAGCTTCTAATCATGAATCGTTTTTTGATATTTTTTTCTATGGGTTAAAATTGGTTCCAAAACCAATGATTGATTATTGGGGTTATTTGATTCCAGGAAAATTACATGATATTACTACAAAAACTTGGTTCATGATGAAAAAAGAACTTGCAGAATTGTCTATAATTTCAAGCTGGACACTTTCTGCAGGGGGATTTCCAGTTGCAAGAGGTGCTCACGATACTCATGCATTAGAAATTGCCAAGGCACTTGTTTTGAAAGGAAGGAGAGTTGTTATTTTTCCACAACAAACAACATTTAAAGATATCGATATAAATGAGGGTAAAACAGGCGTTATTAGGATGGCAATTGAAACCCGTATGCCAATTATTCCAATGGCTATTAATGGTTCTTATGATGCTATGCAGAAAGGTATTTTAAAAGTAATGATACCTCCTAAAGGATTTCAATTACAACTTAATATTGGTGAGCCTATTTATTATGATGAGTATTATGATGCTATTTTAACTCGTGATTTATTAAAGGGGTTAACAAAAGATTTAATGAGAAAGATAAAAGAATTACATGAAGAAGATTTAAATCAGACAGATCCTGAATTATTGAGTGATGTAGAATCGCCAATTGACAAGATAATAAAGTTATTTGGTCAATTAATAAGATTACCAGCCAGACAACTACAAGATAGTGATTATAAATTACCTTTTGAAAATGTCATTAACAATTTAACTAATAAATTGGGTATTACAAGTATTAATAAAATAGAAAAGAAAGAATTTGTTAAGTTAAGTCCAATCGACAAATTTTTGAACCGAATTAGGTCTATAGGAGAAAAGTATGACATAACTCAAACATTTGATAAATTTTTCTATAAAATTGCCAAAAATACCTGTGAATTACTAGTAAATAACATATATGATTTCCGAATATATGGTAAGGAAAATATTCCCTCGGATAAACAGACTGGCATAATATTTTTAGGGGTTAGTACAAGTAATTTGGATTTTGTAATTGGAAATTGTATAGTTCCAGAGCAAGTACATTTTATGATTGATGCTAAGACTTATAAAACACCCATTGTTTCGACCATTTTGAAGTCATTAGGTTTTTTTAGAAAAACTGAGTCTCAGGAAGATTTTGAACCATTATTAGAATTGAAACAGAAGCTCAAAAATAAAAAAATGGTCGGCGCTTTTATACAGACAAAAAATCCCGAAAAAATTGTCCGTACTATTGCAGGAATTGTAAAATTAGCAATTGAAGGAAAACCTACTGTTATAATTCCGATGCATATTGGTGGTACAGAAACTCCTTTTCCACCAGTCCAAATTAATGTTGAAATAGGAAGACCAATTCCAATTAAAAGAATGAAAAGAGATGCCAGATACAAATTAGCCGAGGAAATTTATTCACAACTCAAAGAACTGAAAGCAAAAACTTATACTGATAGATATTTATAGATGTTAATAATAATGACTGAAATTAATAATAGTAATAAAAGTATTCAGCAGAAAATGAATATGATATCTTGTGAAGTTGGTTATGGTAAGGATAAAATAGATTTAAATATTCCAAAAAGAAATTTTCTAGGTTTTTTTACTCCAATAAGCAAAAATAAAATTAATACTGATATAGAAGGAGCTTTAATAAATGCACTTGAAAATCCAATTGGTAAAAAATTGGACGATGTGGTCGATAATAAAAAAGTCTGCATTTTGATAGAAGACGGTACAAGAGCTTCTTCTCAAAAAATAGTTGTTAAAGTTACCATGCCATATCTAAAACCAGCAAAAAAGTTATGTTTCATAATCACTACTGGTTCTCACAACCCCTATACTGAAGAAAATAAAGAAATTGCCGAGGCTTTAAAATCTTCTATTCATAATAATGGAATTGAAAATTATGAAATCATTATCCATGATTGCTTTAACCACGAATTTATTAACCTAGGGAAAACTTCATTTGGTACTGATGTAATTATCAATAAAAAAGCGCATGGTTGTGATGTTTATTTTACAATTTCTGATCTAAAAACTCATTATTTTGCAGGATATAGTAACCCAATTAAAAACTTTCTCCCAGGAATTTGTGCATACGATACTGTAGAACAAAATCATTCATTAGCATTAAAAGACAAATCTACTTTCTTAAGGCATCCATTGCACCCTGACCCGTCAAGGAAGAGTCAACCTGTAGCCGAAGACATGTTAGAAGCCATGCGATTAATTACGAAAAATGCCGAGACTTATACATTAAATATGATAACTTTAAAAAATGCAATTTTTTGGGCTGAAGCTGGTGATTTCGATATAGTTACCAGTAATGGGCTAAAAAAAGTAGATGAAATAGCAGCTTTTACTATTAATAAAAAAGCTGATTATTTAATTGTCTCAGCTGGTGGATATCCATTCGATGGAAGTTTATATGATTCTCAAAGGGCTCTTGAATTAACTAAAAATGCTGTTAAAGATGGGGGTGAAATTTTATTCCTAGCCAATTGCGGAGTTGGAAATGGAATTGCCCCTAATGAAAAAGCAAAAGAATTTTTTTATAATGCATTATCTGAGCCTCTTGATAAAGTATTAAAGACAATTGAAAATAAATATGTACTTTACAGTCATAAAGCATTTAAATTTGCAAAATTATTAAAAAAAGTTAAAATCTGGATTAAATCAAGCCTAAATTCTGAAATCGTGGAACAAATCCATTTAATTTCTATAAATGACCCACAAAAGGTAATTGATAATTGGGTTAAAAATGACCCTAACGCGCAGATCTATGTTTGTGATAAAGGAAGCAAATTAGCTATATTCTACAATAATAATATTGATGATAATTCATAATGTAATTAATTTAAATAAATATATTTGAAAAAACAATTAAGGTGAATATAAAATGGCAATTTTAGCAAAAAATATGAAATTAGAAAATACTAAAGCTATAGTATTTGATTGGAATGGAACTTTATATAATAATACAGCTGCAATTAAAGCTGCAATTAAAGATGTACTGACTGAATATAACATTAACTATCCTCTTGATGATGCTGTTGAACAAGCACTGAGTATTATTGAGGGAATTGATTCTTCTGATATGCCAAATATTATATTAAATGCATATACTTTATCAGACGGAATTGAATTTATGGATGGGCTTCATTATATTGACAAACTAAAGTTAATCCTAAAATTATACATAAATTATAAACGTTACAATAATGTTTCTCAACTTTTTAGTGGTGCAGATCAAATAATTGCAATGTTGGCCGAGAAATTTGACCTTGCATTATTAACTAGTGAGAAAAAAGACGAAATAATTGAAATGCTAAAAAGATTTAAATTAGATATATATTTCAAATCTGTCATAACTAATGACGAAATTGATAAACCAAAAAGTCCCGAAGCAATTTTAAAAGCAATTAGAGATCTAAAATACGACCCAAAAGAGGTAATTTACGTTGGAGATCTACTTACTGATATTTTAGCTGCAAAGCAAGCTAATGTTAATACTATTGCAATAGCAAATGGCCTTATCTCTACTGAAATTTTAAACGCAGAAAGACCCAATATAATTTGTAATCATATTACCGATTTATCTGCTGTATTTAATCTACCTGAAATTCATGCTAACATTGAAAAAGATTATGAAATTTACTTAAAAATAGAAGAAAGGATTAAAAAAATAGTCCATGTAGATTTCGATTGGATTTCACTCCTGAAAAAAGCATTCCCCAAAAAACTAGAATCACATCAAGTTAAAAAAATAGTCCGTGACCCTCTTGGTTTCATTGGAGCTCTACTTCGTGACGTGATTAACCTTTATACCGATGGAGAAATCGAACTAAAAGAAGAATTAGAGATTTTTAGCAATAGACGAGAAAATGACCTACTTAAATGCCTTGGATTAATAATCATTCATTTTGTAAATGAAAGGTCTAACAATTTATTGAAAAAAATTGCCGAAAACAAAATATTAAAGACATCATTTCAATTAAACTATTCATTGTTTACATTTCTCTACATGAATTCATATCCAATAGAATCAAAAATACGCTTAAAAAATTCTTTTTTGAATATTTTTGATCGTATTATCCCTGACGATATTAAATATTCTCTACAGAATAAGACTCCAGATGAATTTGCTTCTACCATATTAGAAGGAATTGAATTAGCTCTTAAAGACTTAAATATAGAGACCGTCAGATTTCCAAGAGTTACTAATATTTTAAAAATTCCTTTGATCCCCTTAAACCTTGTTCTTGGACGCATTAATGATATCATAGAATTTTACTATGATTCTTCCAAGAAAATCGTAGAGGATATTTTAACTAACGATTTTAGAGATAAACCAAAATTGATCACAGACTGAATTAATTTTAGGTGATAGTAATTAAAAAGAGAATTGGAATTCCAAGAAGTTTATTATATTATAAATATTTTCCTCTCTGGAAAACATTTTTGGAAGAATTAGGGGTTGAAATTGTTCTCAGCGATAGAACAAATAGCAAAATAATCGATATTGGTGGACGCTATGCTATTGATGAAATCTGTATACCTTTAAAACTTTACTATGGACATGTATTGAATCTATTGGAAAAAAATATTGACTATCTATTTGTTCCACGATATGTTTCAACAACTATTGGCACTTATTTTTGTCCTAAATTTCTGGGCCTTCCCGATATGGTACGGGGTACCATCGACAATTTACCTCCAATAATCGAATTTGAAGTCAATATGCAAAAAAGACCTATGTATTTATCGGCTTATAAGTTAGGAAAAGTACTTCATAAATCAACTTGGCAAATCAAAAAAGCATATGAAAAAGCTATTAAAGACTACAAATATTTCAGACAACTAATGGTGGATGGTCTTTCTTTTAAAAAAGCTTTAAACGTATTAAATAGCAAAAATAGAAATTTTAAACCTAAAAAGAAAATAATCGATTATGTCGCTAAAATTGCTATAATAGGTCATGGTTATAATGTACATGATTCTTTTATAAATATGAACTTAATTAATAAACTTAATAAAATGAAGGTCAATGTTGTAACTCTTGAAAATTTACCACTTGAAATATTTAAGAATCAAACTGTTATTACAAATACACTCGAGAATTATTGGGGAAACGAGGAAGAGATATTATCCGCAGTTAATTATCTATTTGAAACAAAAGATATTGATGGTATTATTTTTATTTGCTCATTTTGTTGTGGACCCGACTCGTTAATTGACGAGATCATGGCCCGCGATGCAAAAAAATTGAAAATCCCTTATATCGGGCTTGTATTAGACGAACATAGCGGTCAAGCTGGTGTAATTACTCGAGTCGAAGCTTTTGTTGATATGATTGTTCGTAAGAAAAACAATATCCGAATTATATATAAAAAACCTACTATGCCTATTGGAATAATAAATAAATCAGAAAAAGAGGTAGGTGCTGAATTTTGAAGGTTACATTTCCTCATATGGGCAATTGCTGGCCTGCCTTTAAAGTTCTATGCACAGGAGTTGGTGCTGAAGTCTACCTCCCTGATCCTAATAATGTAAAACAATTAGATGCAGGACTAAAACATAGTCCAGAATGGGTCTGTTTTCCTTTCAAAGTTACTTTATCGAATTTTATTGAAGCCCTTGATGAGGGCGTAGATAATCTAGTTATGGCAACTGATTGTGGCCCTTGTCGGTTTGGCTTTTATTATGCCGTCCAAGAACGCATTTTAAGAGATCTAGGCTATGATTTTAAAATGTATTACTTACCCCAAGGAGATTTACTTGATTTTAAATGGATTAAATTATTAAAAGCATTATCTGAAGACAAATCTTTATTAAATTATTTTAGAATTTTTCGTACAGCTAGATTATTTCTAATGAAATCTCAATTAATTCAAACCGTGGAAAAATTAGAGGGAAAAATCAGGTGCTATGAGGTCAATAAAGGTGATACTACACACACTCTCAATAAATGTATTCAATTAATTGATGATGCAAATACTTTTAACGAATTAAATAAACTCCGAAAAAGAATTAAAAACGAATTTGATAAAATTGAAATTAATAAACGGGATAATAATGAAATTTTAAAGGTCGGTTTAAGTGGTGAGATTCAAGTAACCCTTGATCCTTTTGTAAATCATGATATAAAAAGAAAATTGGGCGAATTGGGGTGTGAAGTTCATATGAATCTTAGTTTATATGATTGGATTAAACATAAATTTCATGTTAATTTTCATCGAAAATATTTAGAATATTTAAATAAATCTCAAAAAAATATAGGCGGTCTCCAGATGGATATTGGTGGCGAAGCATTCTGGGTTATGGGCGAATATATTGATTATGCACAAAGAGGTTTTGATGGCTTTGTACATATATATCCATTCACATGTATGCCAGAAATTACTGCAAAGTCTATTCTGACAAAATGGTACGGCAATAAATATTTTGATATCCCTCCAATATTTTTTGGTTTTGATGAGCATTCTGGAGAAGCCGGACTTATAACAAGATTAGAAAGTTATGTTGATCTTCTAAAAAATAAAAAGGAGAAAAAAAACAATGGTAATGGCAGAAAATAGAGAAGCTGAAATTGATAAAAATGATAATTTATATTTAGGTATTGATGTAGGTAGTGTATCGACTAAATTTGCTATTATAAATGACAATATGGAATTAATATATAGCACTTGGGCCAGGTCTCATGGCTCACCTATCAAATCGGTACAAGATGGATTTAAAGAAATGCAGAACGATTTCATAGATTATGAGTCCCAAATACGTGCAGTTGGAACTACTGGATCTGCTCGATACCTTACTAAAGCTTTAGTCGGTGGCGATATTGCTAAGACAGAAATAATTGCTCATGCAGTTGCTGCCTCATATTTTGTCCCTGGTGTCAGGACAATTTTAGAAATTGGTGGTCAAGACTCTAAAGTGATTTTATTAGAAAATGGCATTATTACTGATTTTGCAATGAATTCTATTTGTGCAGCTGGAACTGGGTCTTTTTTAGACCATCAAGCTCACCGTTTGGGAATTCCAATTGAAGAATTTGGCGATTATGCAAAACGATCTAAAACTGATGTTGTAATCGCTGGTAGGTGTACTGTATTTGCTGAAAGCGATATGATTCATAAACAACAAATGGGCCACAGTAAAGAAGATATAATTTGGGGGCTATGTAATAGTTTGGTAAGAAATTATTTAAATAATGTTTGTAAAGGTAAAAAATTATTGCCCCCAATTACATTTCAAGGAGGAGTCGCTGCAAATGATGGAATCAGACGTGCATTTGAAAAACATTTAGGACAAAAAATTATAGTACATAAGAATTTCCTCACTATGGGCGCAATTGGCGCTGCAATGCTAGCTCGGGAATATATTGAGATAAATAACATTAAAACTAAATTTAAAGGTTTTAATGTGGGTGAGATGAAATTCACTCCAAAAGCTTTTAATTGTACCGACTGCCCAAATCAATGTGAAATTACATATGTAGAACAAGATGACGGGACAATTATAGCCAGATGGGGCGATAGATGCGGTAAATGGACATTATAGGTGATAAGAAAATGTCTTATATTATTAAAAAAACCCTGGAAATAGCAAAATTTAGATTTAAATTATCTGAATTTGTAGATTTATTTGTAAATAATGTCGAAAACATCGTACCAAAGCAACATATAAAGGAAACTTTTGAAATTCTAAACGAATTAATTGATACATTGATCTGGCTATAAAATTTATCATTTATAGCGAATTTCTTTCTTTCTTTTGTAGGTAATGTCCTAATCATTGATGTACAAATACCAATCTCTAAAAAATTCCTTTTTTATTTAAAATTGCTAACATATTGATTTATTTTTTTATTATTTTAATTACTTTTAAATTAGAAATTTTTATATTTAAGTCAAAAATTAGGCATTATTTTCCCAATTTTTTTAATAATTTAAAAATTTAAAATTCAATAATTATAAATTAAGGAAAAATTTAATCAAAAAATGTAATATGAATGGTTAAATAATCTAAAAATTTAAATTAATTAAAATAATCCTAAAAATAATATATATCGTCCACCAATAAATTCAATCAACTTAAAAAAATAGTTCAAAAGCCGAAAAAATTTTTTTAGTGTATCTTAAACAGATAAATTAGCTATAGCACAAAAATTTTTAAATGATCGTTCTATATATTTAACCAGTAAAAAATATATGATAGTGTGATCTAAAATGAGAAATAGATATTGTAGATGGAGATATTTCAACAATAACAGTAATAATAATTTGACTAATAGTAGATTTAATAATTTTACTTACAATACTAAAAGAACTATTCGAGGATATTCTTATGTCGGACCATGCAGGTGTGGATATGGCCCTAATGCATTTTATAAAAGAAATAGCGATAATAAAATTGTAAATTTTTCAGAGATTCAAAAAATACAGAAAAATTCAAAACAAAATACTACTGAACCATTATACAAAAAGGAAAAAAGCGAAGTTAAGTTCTGTCATAATTGTGGCGCTAGTTTATATCCAAATTCTTATTATTGTAGCGAATGCGGAGCTTATATTGGTGGAGATGATCATTTATCCAAAAAAGAGGATATTGAAGAATTAAAAAATCAAATTAAAGAAATTAAGAAAAAAATTAAAAATTATAAAAAGAAAGGTGGTTAAATATGGCCAAAAATGTTATAATAGCGGTTAGTTCACAAAATAATAATGGATTGAACGCTATGATTGATCCAAGATTTGGACGTTGTGCATTTTTTACTTTTGTTAAAGTTGTCAATGGTAAAATTGCAGACATAAAAGTCGTTGATAATGCATCCAAAATGGCTTCTGGAGGCGCTGGAATTCAAGCCGCTCAAATAGTCGGTGATTATGGTGCAAATGTAATACTTACAGGTAATGTTGGTCCTAATGCATTTTATGCATTAAATAGTCTAAATATTGAGATTTATTCTGGACTATCGGGAATAACAGTTGAAGAAGCTGTTAAAAAATATCTTTCAGGTACATTAAATCAAGTTAGTTCTTCTACGGTTAGCTCTCATTACGGGATGGGCGGAGGAATGGGCGGTGGCAGAGGAATGGGCGGTGGCAGAGGAATGGGTGGCGGCAGAGGAATGGGTGGCGGCAGAGGAATGGGCGGCGGTAGAAGATGGTAATTAAAGTAGTTCTAAAAAATATCAATAATAAAATTTAAATAATTTTAATAAATAATTCTAAAAATTTGTACAAGAACTTAATTCATATTTTTTTAATATATTTTATGGGTATTACTTATGGTAGATGAAAGAGTAGATTGGTTTGAATTTTTTGAATTAGATAAAGACATAATTGGGTGTACTGGCGGAAAAGGTGGCACTGGAAAAACAACTGTTGCTGTAAATATAGCATACATGTTAAGTAAATTAGGAAAAAAAGTTTTAATTATAGATTGTGATGTTGATAATCCAAATGTTTCAATTCTAATGAACATTGAATTAAAAGAAATTAAGAAAATTAATATCTTTGTTCCAGAATTTAACGATAAATGTATTTCATGTAAAAAATGTCATGATGTTTGTAAACCCCATGCAATTTTACATATCCCTGACAAAAAGCCTCTATTATTTCCTGAAATCTGCGAGGGCTGTGCAGCATGTCAAATTATTTGCCCTGTAGGTGCCATCGATTCAGGTTTTAAGGAAATTGGAGCATTACTTGAAGGGTCTAATTATGGAATAGATATTATAGTTGGTAGATTAAAAGTTGGAGAACCAAATTCATCTGAAATAGTTAAACAAGAAAAAATATATGCTCTTAAAAAAATTAAAGAAAATAATTACGATAGCATCATAATTGATACAGCACCTGGAGCACATTGCGATGTATTTTATTCTCTTTTTGGATCAAAAATTGTTTTATATGTCACAGAGCCAACGCTTTATGGCATGTTTGATTTAAAAAGAATTTTAGAACTTGTAAAAGTAATTGATTATCCTATTAAATCGTATATTATTCTAAACCGCTCAGATATGACTAATAGACATGATTTAATTGAAAAATTAAGTGAAGAATATTCAGTCCCAATAATCGGGCAAATACCATTAGATAAAAGCATTCAAGTTGCATATGCAAAAGGAGTACCTGTAATAGAAGAATTTCCAGATTCAGTAGGGTCAAAATCTTATATTCAAATTTTCAATAAATTAAAAGGGGAGTTAAAAAAAGAATGAAAAAAATTACAATTGCAAGTGGAAAAGGTGGAGTTGGGAAAACTACCACAACTGCTACACTGGCCCTTTTATTCAAAGAGGCAGGTAAAGATATAATATTAGTCGATTGTGATGTTGATGCTCCTAATTTAGCTATTGTACTAAAATGCGAAGAACTAGAAACAAAAGACATTTTTTCAGCTGAAAAAGCATTTCTATCAAACAATGATTGTTGTATTGGTTGTAAAACATGTTATGAAAAATGCCCGTCTAACGCAATCAAATGGGATGCAGATAATAAACATCCAATTTTTTCAGATCTATTCTGCGAAGGGTGCGGAGTTTGTGAAATCGTTTGCCCTGAAAACTGTATAGAACTCAGACCCATTAAAACCGGTGATTTATTAAAGCAACACTCCAAATATGGTTTTACTGTAATAACTGGTAAAATAAAAATTGGGGAAGGTAATAGCGGAAAAATAGTAGCTGAAGCAAAAATGTGGGCTAATAATATAGCCAAACAAGAGTCTACTTTGCCTGATATCCTATTAAGTGATGGCCCACCTGGTGTAGGGTGTCCTGTAATTGCATCTCTAACTGATTCTGATTATATAATTTTATTAACCGAACCAAACCCTGCTGCAGTCCACGATCTAAAAAGAGTCTTACAATTGGCATATAATTTTACTAAACATATTGGCGTAATAATCAATAAAGCTGACTTATTCCCCGAAAGCACAAATAAAATTATTGAATTTCTTGAACAAAATAATCTTTTTCATCTAGGAAATATACCACTTGATAATTCAATTGCTTATGCTGTAGCTGAAGGTCTATCTGTTATAGAATACGCCCCTGATTCTATTGCCGTTAAAGCGTATCGCGATATCTTTAATAAAATCCAAAAATTTATTATGAATTAAATTTTATTTTTATATAGATTAAAATAAAAAAAATGTGTAATTAAAATGTGTGGATTTCATGGCCGAAGATGGCGTGGAAAAAGGAAGACGGGCCCTGGTAGGCCTCATTTTTATAGAATTATTAATAAAAAACCTGTTCCCTCTTATTTTGCACCTTATGACAATGAGTATAATTTAATAGAAAATGGACAAATTGTGTTATATCCTGATGAACTTGAAGCTTTACGTCTAGTTGATTGTCAAAATTTGACACAAATTGAAGCTGGCGAAAAAATGGCAATTTCTAGGGGTACAATTTGGCGATTACTAAAGAGCGGCAGAGAAAAAATAGTTCGTGCCCTCTTTTTGGGTTTAAGAATTGTTATCGAATCAATTGATGACCCTGATAAAGAAAAAAATGAAATATAAAATCTAAAACAAAATTTGTAAATTTTTTTATTTAATTAATTTGACACAATTAATTTCCATAAAATGTAATAATTAAGAAAATAAGAAAAATCGAAAAATAAATAATAAACCATGAAATCGAAATAGCTTTTAAGCTGCATTTATAGTCTAAAAGCAGAGAGATAAAAATACAAGGATTAGTATTATAATATTTATTCATAAAATATGAAATTATTCTTTTTGATCATTAGCAAAAGAAATTAATAACGACCTCCACAATTCTATAAATACCGATTTTTTTCTTTTATGGATGATTTTATTCGATTTAACTCAATCAATTAGAAAATTTACTTGGTTATGATTATAATTAATTTTTTATTTTTAATCGATTATTTATTTAATTAACTTAAACAAATTCTATTTTGAATTAATTTAATTCAGTAAAATATATCCCCAATCATATTATAATCTTATATAATCTATTTAAAGGATTGATATAAATAAATTATTTTCATAATAAAAGAGTTTTGCGAGAGTGAGATTTAGGAATGAGCAATCAAAATATGACGACTCAAATGAAGCGATTACTTTATTTAATTGCCGAATATACCAAAATAGGTGATCAATATGGTGTTTTATCGATTAAAGATTTACCATTGAAGGCTTTAATTTATTATGGAATAATAAATAAAATATTTGATTATGATTATGCACCATTATCTATTATGTATATGGATAATAGACGATTTTTAAATGTAAGTCAGGAAGGTGAAGATGATTTAAATGACCTTCGAGATCTAGGTCTTTTAAATAAAATTAGAATCGCAACAAGAAGTCATACATTTATTTATGCTTATTCTTTAACTAATAATGGAATTAAATATTTAAAAGAAATAAAATCTGATGATAAAATAGCTGTTGATAGCAAATTAAAATGTAAATGTGGGAGAACTTATGAAATAAAAGTATTATTATCGGGAATTTATTTTACATGTAGCACTTGTAATGTCAATATCAATTCTCAAATAACTGATATTGAGGATGTGGCTTATAAATGTGTTCCATTAATAATTAAGACCCAGTTAACTGGATAAATATTTTTAGGTGTATTTAAATGAAGAAGGTAACGATTAAGGATGAATTGACCTCCTTTATTTTTTTAAAAGATTTACAGATCTATATTGCGGAATATATTCCATTTGGTTCGAACCATATTATCGCATTCAATGAACAATTAGATTGTCAACGGAATGTAAAGGAAGGGTTGATGACCAGTTTTATTGATAAAGAACCTGAAAAAGCTACATTTAGTATTGCAGAGAAATTGACTAAAGTTAAAATTATTGACTATGACCCAAATGATTATGTTCAATTTAGTGCATCAATTGTTTATGAATCAGTTGAAAATCAAGAAGAAGAAATTAGTACATATGTTGATGCTTATGGACGGGTAATATATGGCGCTAAATTAATTGAAATTGATAATAATTCTGACAAATTTTCTATAGATAAATTAACTAGGGTTATATCTGATTTAATTTTAGATTCATCTATAATGATTAATAACTTATTAAGCACTTATCAACGTCGATTATTAGATTTAGTTTATTTTGGGACTCCTGAATATAGAAACAAATTTACAATTATTTTAGCAAAAGAAATTGAACCTAATAAAGATGCCAAATCATTTAATGATGGTGAAGATTTGGAAAATGAATTAAATCAAGTACTCTCAAGTACCACAAATTTTCATGATATGAGGAATAGTGATGATAAATTTTTCTATGGACTTGAAGGGTTATTAATTATTTCAAAAACACCCGAAAAATATTATGAACTAATTTCAATAATTGCTTTTTATTTAGGACTTGATATATTTCAGAAAAATTATTTTAATAAAATGTTTATGTTATGGGATGAAATTAAAGACGGTCGAACTTATATAGAGCAAGGGGACATAGATCCAAATGCAATTAATAGAGCTAAATCAATATTATCAAAAGTTTCCGCTGCTGTCGTTTTAATGAATGAGTTACTATATTTTATGAAGCGTTCAGTAGAAAATATGAACAAAGAATGGGAGTTATTAGATAAAAAAGACCCAGATATTAAAGAATTAATTAATGAGCTAGCTTTAAATGATTTGGTAAATAAAGCGGCAATCAGAATTTCTGATGCTCAATTAGTGGTTTCAGGTTTAACTGAAGAAATATCTGGAGTAAATGGATTGATAAATTCATTAGCTGAAAAACAAATGACAAGAATGAATGAATCACTACGGGATAGTATAGCTTCAATGGACGAGATGGGACGATCTTCTGAACGAACTGGTACTGCAATTAATATTCTGGAGATAGTTCTTTCGGGTGCAATTGCTTTTGATGTATTAACATTTCTTGTAGGCGATTATGCTTTTGAACCTTTAGCCACATGGATAGATTCAGGCTATAATATCTTAATTTGGGTAGGAATCTGTTTAAGTCTATTTTTCGCAATTGGTCTAGGGTTATACAAATTAATTAAATATTTAGAATGGAAATCGGAACACAATTTAAGAGCAAAAATTAATATAGGTAAATCATTTACGAATAATTTCAACGACTTTTTAAAAAATAAAGATATTATTATAAGAGAATCAATAATAAACGACAATATTATTGAAGAATATACTTGGGACGAAGATGATGATAAATGGTTAGGGAATGAAGTTAGAATAAAATTAAGAGTTGATATGACCAATAATTTCATTCTTTGGGCAACTGTTAATGTTGATAAACCAAAAAAAATATCTACAAATCAAATATCCCAAATATTACTAAATTATTTGAAAGAGGAAAAAGTTATTACTGATTGATTAATATCTTTATTTTAAAATATTTACTTCTTTTTAATAATGAATTCTTGAATTGACTGTATTTTTATTGGAATTTTTTCAATTTGATTACCTAAATTAAGATTATATTCACAAAAAGGACAAGTAGTCAATAAATATTCTAAATTTTTAATTTTCGCAATATCCTTGAGTCTATCTGATGCTATGCTTTTAGATAATTCGGGGAATGCCGATAATACACCCCCTCCAGCTCCGCAACATTTGGACATTTTTGGGTCTGCACTTAATTCTTTAAAATTGGCAATTTGATTTAATACAATTCTTGGCGGGTCTATTATTGATAATTCTCTTGATAAATGACATGGATCATGATATGATACAACTTTATTAGTTCGGAACTTATTTAATAATGGATAGTCCCTTAAAATTTCTATAATATGCTTGATATTAACATGTTCCAATTTATTTTTATAAAAATTTTTAAATGTAGAATAACATCCAGGACATAATAATATAATTTGGTCATATTTCTCAAGTATTTTAATATTATTATGCATTATTTTATTAAACTCTTCTTTAAAACCTAACCTATAAAGTATTCCACCGCAGCAAGGCTCATTTTCTCCTAAATACTCAAACGCAATATTTAATTCCTTCAAAAGTTTCCAAGTAGATATTGCTTGGTTTTGTACTCTATATGAGCTCATACATCCAATAAATAAGAGTGTTTTTGCCTTATTCTTATTTAATTTAAGATTACCTTTATTTCCTTTAAGCCAATTTATTCGATCTGATCTTGGCTCATTAAACGGATTATTGTAATTGCGAATTGAGTTTAGAATTTCATTGTGCTTCGGGATTATCAAATTCTTTTTGACAGCAAATTCTCGTGCTTTAATTATTAAATTAGAAATCTCCATCTCTGCTGGACAAGATAATGTGCAAGCTTTACATGTAAGACATAAATTTAGTCCACAATTAAAAGCCTCTTCAATTCCATTTGTCATAAATTCTAATAAAATTCCTCTTCCACCTGCAAAAAAGTTTCCAAATGAATTACTGCCAATTTCTTCAAATATAGGACAATAATTTACGCATCCACCACACGAACAACATTTTAAAATTTCATTAAATTCTGTATTCAATATTTTATTACGATTATTATCAACAAAAATAACATGTACCTCAGTAGGTCCATGCATTCCATAGCAAATTGTTGACTCAATATCCCCAGTTCTACTTGGGCCGGCTATAAATGAAAAATATCCTGCATTTCTAACTCCTAATCCAAAATATGATGAAGCTTTCATTATAATTATTGCATCTTGAGCTGTTGGGACTATTTTATCAATAGTAGTTAATATAATGTGTTTTTCAGATAGACTTGTAATCAACCTTTGGTTTCCCTCATTTTCTACCAATCCGATAAACCCCTCTTCTGTGGTTATAACATTAGCTCCTGTCAACGCGACTTTTGCTTTTAAAATTTGCTCTTTTAGACCTTCGCGCGCAATTTTAATTGTTTTTTCAATAGATATTTCCGTATCTAAAGGTGTCTCTTTTTTTGTTAATAATCGATATGCCTCTTCTTTTGAAATTGATAAACTTGGTAATATTGGATGTGCAGCCGGCTTATTAGCTAATTGTATCAGTCTATCACCTAGATCTGTTTCTATTATATTTATCTCTTGTTTTTCAAGTTTCTTTACAAGATTTATCTCTTTAGACACATTTGTCTTACTTTTAACTAAAATTGTGTCCTTCAATATTTCATTAATAATTGATATTACTTTATTTGAATTTCTAACTTCGTAAACTTTACATCCATTTTCTTTTAATCTTTTCTTGGCTTGTTCCTTTAACTTGTTCATATTTTTTAAACTATAACTTTTTATTCGAATATATTCCTCTTTTAATTTCTCTATATCCATTTCTTTTTTTAATTCATTTTGACGGCATCGAATTATTTCTAAAGCTTTTTTTCTAATTTTTTTGTCCTTTCTCTTTTTTATTTCTTCATCCACCCGGAAAACTAAATCTCTATAATTCTTATAAATCATTTTATTACACTGTTAATTGATTTTTTTCTAAATATCTTTTATATATGAATAAATTCAAATTTTTGTGAATTACCAAAAAAATCTTAATAAGCATTTTTTTCTACTAATAATAAATACTATGATAAATTTTCTTAATTAATAATAATGGAATTATTAATTTTGACTAGATGTGAACAGTTATGGTAAATAAAACTGAAGTAATTACTACATTAAAAAATGTAATGTTTCCAGGACTTAATAAAAGTCTAGCAGATTTAGATTTAGTTAAAAATTTAGAAATAATTGACGATAAAAAGATAAAAATTACTTTTAAAACACTTGCTCTTGATTACCAGTCCAATGAAGATATCAAAGCACACACAATTCTTTATCTTAAAGATAAATTAAATTTGGACGATGTAGAAGTGAACTTTGTTAAAATGACACCACAAGAGCACAATGAATTTATGAAAAAACTAACTCCTGAAGAAGAAAAAAAGATTTCTGCTAGTATGATACCAAAATTCGGTAAACAACAACTTAAAAATATTATCGTTGTTACCTCTGGAAAAGGCGGTGTAGGTAAATCTTTTGTTTCCTCAATTCTAGCTTCATATTTAAGAAGAAGTGGTATGAGCGTTGGAATCCTTGATGCAGATATCACTGGATCTTCAATAGCTAAATTTTTTGGCCTCAGAGAGCGGCCTATTGTTATTGCCGATAAAATTATTCCTGTCCAAAGTAAAAATGGAATTAAAATTATTTCTATGAACTTATTATTACCTGAAGAAACCAACCCTGTCCTTTGGCGTGGACCGCTCATTAACAAAATTCTACAAGAATTCTACGAACGAGTAGATTGGGGTCCTCTTGATATTTTAGTCTTAGACCTCCCACCCGGAACTTCAGACACTCATTTAACTATATATCAATCGTATCCAGTTGATGGTATAATTTTTGTGTCTACACCACAAGATCTTGCTGCAATGATCGTAGAAAAAGGAATTAATATGGCTAAAATCATGAACGTCCCAATATTCGGGCTTGTGGAAAATATGAGCCATCTTGTATGCCCATATTGTAATAAAGAAATTGAACTTTACGGACCACCCCAAGGGGCCAAAGTAGCTGAACTATACAACCTAAATTTTCTGGGAAAAATACCTTTAGATCCAAAAATCTCTACTTTTACTGATGAAGGTAGAATCGAAGATTATTCTAATGACATTATTAAAGAAATCTCCGACAAGGTAAAAGAAAAATTGAAATTATAAATTTTTGATTACTCATCATTTTTTTCTCCTCATAGGGGAATAAAATTATTTTTTTGCTCATGTTCAAATATTCATAACAATTTAGTAATAATTCTTTTAATAATGTAAAATATTTCTTTTATTAATTTTAAAAAAAAATTCGGGAAAATTTCCAAAATTAATTTTATTTTATTAAGGGTATTTATTTTTAGAAATATAATTCAAATTTATATCTTATAAAATTTTTAAAAAATTAAAATTATCTTAAAAAACCTTGAAATAGAAAAAAAGAAGGAACTCACATGAATAAATTAGCCGAAAATCATAATGATTTAGGAACTACAAGTCAATATTGGTGGCTATTTGGACGTAGCGGAGGTATTACAAGAATTAAAATAGTTAATTTGCTTCTTGAAAGACCATATAATACTAACCAATTGTCTACCAAACTTAAAATGTCCTATAGAAATATTAAACACCATTTAAAATTACTAGAACAAGCAAACATTGTTTTTGTAAATCACATTAAATATGGAAAATTATTTATATTACGTCCTGATTTCGATATAAAACTTTTTAATGAAATTATAAATAATTCCTATTTGGATTTAGAGGAGGTGGTAGCAAAGAAATAAGATTTAATCCTTTAGATAAAAAAGTTAAAAAAATTCTGATATATTTTTTAATTTTTAATGCGTAATTTTGTTATTAATTATTTAATCTAATTAAAATATGATTTAATTGGCTTTTTTATAAATTATTTCATAAATTCCATTTCTATATTTAGCATTATGTCTTTTATATTCAATTATTGCTGGTAATTTCACTCTTTTTATAATTTTGCCTTCTGAATTTATAATTCTCAAAATTATATTACTTTTATCTTTTTTATGGACTGCTGTCTTAAATTTTAGAACATCGTCCGGATAATTAAAAACTATATGGTATTCATCCTCAACCCAGAAACATTCAGGATTAATATCCTCATTCTCGTCCTTCTGGACTACATTTGAGCTATTATTTACTTCTTTTTGAAATATTCCTGGAATCGGAAAATTGGTATTACTGGAAGTACTTATGTTTAATTTTATATTTGGGTTATTATTTAAAAAATTAAAAAATCTTTCTAAATCAGCAGGATTAAAGTTTACAAACGATGCCCCTTTAAAAAAATCGGGATTACTATTTATAAAGTCCACAATTTTTTTCTGCCCTTCCGGTGTCATTAAATCCGATATCATTTTCATCAATTTTTTGTAAAAATCATCATCTACTGATATTTTGGTCACCTCAGTTTTTTTGTATCATCTATAATTGATATTAAACCACGAAATTTAAATTTAATGGAAAAATATTAAATATCAATAAAATATTATCAATAACTTATTGCTTGAATTTTATTTTAATTGCTAATTTACAAAATTGCGTCATAATTATTCAATATGACCGTAAAATCAGTCCATAATTTATAAAATGCATAAAAATCAATTAATATTTTAAATCAATTTTAAAATTATTTTAAATAAACTTTTTTAGTCTGATTAATTTATTATTAATTTAATTTCTAAATCTTATTCAATTTGATTAATCCATATTTTTTAATAAATCATCAATAAAAAATAAATACTTATCCAGAAAAAATTTTGTCCTATATTTTTTATTAAAATTCGGGCATGTTCTTTAATTAGATACTAATTTTACTGGCAATTAATCGTTAGTCCTAATTTAGTTTTCAAGATTAAAATGTTTCACAATTATTTCTTTGGTACAATATTTTTATTTTTAATAAACAAAATAAATACTTAATTGAAATGTCTATAAAAAGTTTAAATCTCTGGGTAAAAAAATTAGTAATACTTGGGATTTTTATTGGTATTATCATAATAACCGCTGAGTTTGATTGGTCTGCAGAACACACTACAGTAGGTATTTTTATAAGGTTTTTATGGCTAGCAAGTTTATTGATCATAGGTATATCTCTGTCCATTTTTTTTATTTACTTTGCAGGAAACATCATTCAGGAAAAAGGTAAATCCGATAAAATGTGGTTTTATATATCTATTATCTTATTTATCATTGCAAATGGAATTCCAATTATTTTTTATGTCATTTTAGAAATTTCGCCTGGATTTATATTCTATCTCCAAATAATCTTAATGGGACTATTATCGGCATTTATAATTCAGCCTAAAAATCTTAAAACCCGGTTTTTAATTATTTTAATTTCAGACGCTTTAATTCTGGTCCCGTTAATTTATTTAGTGAATTCTGCTATTAACGATTTATGGGCAGGTATTCCAACAACTTCAACAATATATTATTTATCATTTTGGGGGCTTTTAATGCCATTTCTTTACCTCATACTCGCTATAAGTTGGAAATTTGGCGGTGGTACTAAATGTCAATCATGGAATATTTTTGTTTCAGCAATGCTATTACAAACCAGCACCTTAGAAGATTTCTTTTATTTCTTCATAAATGGCCAACCTTTACCTGGTATGTGGCCCTGGATGCAAAATTTTGTAATCAATTTAGAAGTCCTTTTTGGGCATATACCTACTGACTTAGATATCCTAATCTTCTGTTCAATAATAACTCCTATTGCAATCTTTATATTATTTGATGTACATGGTTATATCTGGGAAAAGATTAAATCTAAAAAATAATATAAAAATTATGTTAAAATCAAATCTCCCATAATTTCTAATTTTTTTAAGAAAAAATAGAGTAAGAAAGACTGTTTTTATATTTTTAAAGGCTTTTATTCATAATAGGGACAAAATTTACAGAAACTTTTAGGATTAACATGATATCTTCTTTTTTTACAATAAAAATAATTTAATATGTAATTATCTAAGTCTAACTTTTTACAATAGGACTTTAATTCATGAACTAATATCCTATCTGAAATTGTCGACATTTTTTAAAACATCCATTAATTTTTTTCTCAAATAAATTAATATCAACATACTATTTATATATTTTTAATTTTTATCGAAATTTCCGTCTGTTTTTTTGTAATATTTATTTCTAAATTAAGAATAATTCCAATAAAATAATGACCAAATAAATTCAAATTAATTTTTTAAAAAAATAATTATGTTTCAATTATACTGAGTTATCTCAATATCATAGACCTTTTATTTCAAATAATGCTAAACTATTTATGGAAATTTAATATTTTTATAATAGAATAAATTCAAAATTTAATTGGAAACAGCAAAATTTTAAGAAATATAATTAAATTTCATTAAATTTAATTGATTCTGTGTTATTTTCTCAAATTTTATTCATATATAATATCTTAAAAAATTAATAATCAATTTTAATGGATAAATTCTTTTAAATTAATGATAATTCAAATTGATTTGCTTGGATACTTCTGAAATATTTAAAATCAATAGATTAAATGATTTCAATCCAATTTATTGTTCGATTTAGATTTTCATTTATTTATACAATTTTAAAAACGATTTACTCTTTATTATGTCAAATTTTAAATAAGATTAGTGTTTCTGTTCTATTTTTAATGATTTATGCCGTTGTTAATGGTAAAATTTTTATATATTTTTTGATTACCTTTAGAATGTTAAATTACATAAGAGGAAACTTATGATTATTTCAATTTATTTAAGAATAATAAATAAATTCAAGAAATAATGACCTCTTATAGTAAATCATATGAAAAAAATCTATTGATAGGTGAAAAAAAAATTGGTAATAAAGACTCGAATGACTGAAATTTTCGGTTGTAAATACCCTATAATGTTAGCAGGTATGGGGCCATTTTCCACTTATAAAACAGCGGTACAAGTCGCTAATGCTGGTGGAATTGGCTTAACAAGCCATTGGGGCATTCTTTCACCAGTCGACCCAGAAACACACCTAATTTCTGACAAACCAAATGCAAGAGTTCTATCTTCTAAAGAAAAAATAATTCATGACTTACATTATATTGCCGAACATGCAGTAGATGGCGCTGTATTAGGTTGTAATATCCGAGTAGCTCGTATCCAAGTGGACTGGCCATCTCTAATTAGGGCAGTAATAAAAGAGCGAGAAAAAGATCCACGATTAAAAGAGCTAATTAAATTAATAGTTACTTCAGCTGGCGACCCAGGACCACCAGATAAACTTATTAAAAGAAAAGCTCCAGACTTGGTACATCTACATGTTTCTCCTGCATTATCATTAGTAGACCACACATTTAAGTCTGGTTGTGATGGAGTTGTTGCTGTTGGTTATGAAGGTGGCGGACACCAAAGCTACGAGCAAGTAGTTACAAGCATATTAGTCCCTGAAGTCCGCGAGAAATATCCTGATAGTTTGATTATAGCAGGGGGTGGGATGGTCACTGGTCGTTCTCTTGCAGCAGCTCTTGCACTTGGTGCTGATGGAATTCAGATGGGAAGCCGATTTATAGCTACTTCTGATGGTGATTTTGCACAGACTTATAAAGATAAAATATTAGGTATGGACGACAGAAGTACTATGATGTGTGATGGAGCTTTCGGCCCAATAAGATTATTCAAAAATAAATATGCATTATCACATCCATTAAGAATGAGCCGTGAAGAAAGAATTCAGTATGAAAAATCTATGGGCGGATCAATTGACCAAGGAAGTGATAAATTTATTGAAGATATGAAGGCATATGACCTTATCTATAAAGGTGATACAGAAAATGGAGCTGTACTTGTTGGTCAAACAGTTGCATTAATCCATGATCTTCCAACATGTAAAGAAGTTATAGAACGAATAATGAAAGAAGCAGAAGAAGTAATAAAACATAATGCTTCCCTAATTTCTTAAAACATTTTTCTCTTTTTTAAATTTTATAACATACTTTTTAATATAATTTGTTGTATTATTTTGAAAATATTACCAATGAAATCTTATTAGCAAATGATTTCATAAAGAATTAAGGGAAAAAAAGTTATAATTATCAACAAAAACAATTAGAAATTCCATATAAAAATTATTTATAAAAAAATAGTTTGATAAAACAAAATTTTTCGATGAAATTAATAAAAACCATGTTAAAATTAAATTATCTCTTAAAAAATATTGTATTAATTTTATTATTGATCTTTTATATTTCTTATTATTATTAAAAGTGCGTTAAATTTATATTTTAAGATTATCTTCCAGTTAAAATCAATTATATTTTAAATATCATAATAAGTTAAATATATAAAATTTTAATAATAATTATTAATTTACTGATCATTTGATCTTTAAATTGTAAATAAAAAAATTATTAAAAAATCAAATTAAATAAATGTATTAATCAAATTAATAAAAAATAATTATGAGGCATAAATATGGGTGATCTGAATTTGCCAGATGACGTAGAAAAAGATGAAGATGAAGGCTTATTAGGCTTTTTATTAAAACCTTTAAAATCAATCAGTAGTATCCTTACCGGTGGTGAAGGAGAAGAAGGCGAGAAAAAAAGTTTAACTGAAAGGCTAGAGGGCTTGAAAGAGGCTTTAGGGCTAAAAGACATTGACGACAAAATCAAACAAGTTATGCAAGAAGTCGAATTTAGTAAAAGAGTAGAAAAAATTAAAAATATTAACAAAATATTAGGAATAACAGAACAATTTGATAGAATAAGAGATTTAATTCAGAAACTCGATATTCCAGACAAAAGAGAAAAACTTATTGAAGCGCTTGAGAAATTAGGAATTACAAAAGAAAGAATTGAAAATATTACTGAAGACCTCGGCTTTCCAGAAGCTAAAGATAGGGTCGAAGATATACTTGAAGTCGCTGGATTAGGTGATGAATGGCGCGATTTGATAGAATTAATTGGAGAAACTGAAGAAGAAGATATCGAATTTTAGGTAATCTACAATTTTTTATTTTTATTATATTCTTTTTTACTATGTAAATAAAAGATTTTGATTGGACAGACTTTTTACAAAATCCTATGCTTTAAAAATTAAACACTTTTCATTTTAATATTTTTCCGTTATTTTTCCACCGCAATTCTCTATTACTTTTAATACAAGTCCCATCCACCTTATTAACATTTTTTTCTTACTTCCCCCTTTCAACATAATAAGAAAAACAGTCCCGAAATCTTTTAATAAAATGGAAGGGATAGAGGCGTCTGGGGTTACGCCAATATCTGTTCGTATAGAATCAAAATAAAATTTATTTTCCTATTATTAGCATAGGAAAATGAATAAACCCATTGGACATAAATTTTGGTAAAAATTCGTTGTTCGTTTATTTTTATTTTGGAGAAAAGATGAGTTTTTACAAAAACCTTTTCCCGACAAAGATATATAAATGATTTTATTTAGCTATTTTTCTGACGAAATTTGAAAAGATTTTTGTATATTTAACTACTTTTTATTATCTAAAAATAGTATGTGGCGAACTCGAAAATGCACTATGAATTAAAATATTATTATAACTTAGAATATAAGTTAAATATTGTTATAATATTCCCAAAGATCCCGACTTTACGCCTAGACTCCCCTAATGAATGTGACTTGCATAACATTAAGCGAGATGGGCATGATACATCTGTGCGTGGCAATCCTCAAAAAAATACCTGTAAAAGTTGCCAAAGGACTTTCTATGCACATACCAGCACTTTTTTCAAAAATTTAATCCCATCGATTAGTAATACTATTACTAAATTCTTTAAAAATGGGACTATTGATTTAAAA
>SUPR01000003.1 GCA_005191425.1 Candidatus Helarchaeota ASGARD archaeon Hel_GB_B | reverse complement strand
CCATATAATTTTAAACATAACTTATCTCCAGGTAATATTTTGAAGTGTTTAGCTGCATTATCTTGGTTTTGAGAAAATTCTAAATTTCCATGACTGCCTATTAATGCCAAGAATTCTCCTTTTTTTACATCGTCATATGTTCTTTTAAATGGAAAACTTATGGATAATGATTTTGATTCATCAAAATCTACTCCTTTATAAACCTTAATATAAATAAATTTTTCATCTTTTTTTATATTATCTTTTAATTTTTTAATCAATTTTAATATCGTTTCTGCAGAAATATTTGTTATAATGTTTCCAAATCCATCAATATCAATGATATTAAAAATAATTTCACATTCACTTTTTATTATTGGATTAGAAAAATATATTTCATCGATTTTTTTAATGGATTGGATTTCGTTACCAAATTCGGAGAGATTTACACCCATTGACAGATGTGCAGCAACTGGAGCAAATATATCTCGTCCATGAAATGTCATTGACACACGATCTAAAAAATATTTTGGGTTGTTTAAAGTATAAATTTTCTCAATCCCATCTTTATAAGCTAATAAACTTAAAACACCATTATCAGGTCCAATTAGATAATATCGTTTTGTTTTTATTAAAATTGGAAGCCTCTCAGATCCAACTCCCGGGTCTATTACAATCACGTGGATTGTTCCTTCTGGGAAATATCTACCCGAATTGAATAATATAAATGCACCTTTTACTATATCAAATTTCGGTACATTATGAGAAATATCTATGATATTTACATTTGGGTTTATTGATAATATAACGCCTTTCATTATGGATACATATGGGTCGATTGTTCCGAAATCTGTTAACAAAGTAATAATTTTATTTTTCATTATTTATTACCTTTATTTCTGTATTTTTAAGTTAGTGGATTGGTCATTCTTACGATTATTTTTATATAATAAAGATAATTAAATTGTTTCATAAAAATTAATTTAACTATGATAAATATTCACTATTAATATAGAAAATTTAATTATAAAGTTAGTCTGGCTCTAAAATTCATGTTTTTTGGATATTTCTTTTAATTGTCAAAAAATTATAATTGTAAAATTTAAACTCAACATTTGGTTTTTTAAATAAGCTGAGTTATGTTTAAAATAGCCCGATGAGCAAAATTGGAAATCTATAGAAATGTATTGGTAATAGGTGGTGGAATTGCCGGTGTCCAAGCATCTCTAGACTTGGCTGAGCAAGGCAATAAAGTTTATCTTGTTGAGAAGTCGCCATCTATTGGGGGTCATATGGCACAATTGGATAAAACGTTTCCAACAAATGACTGTTCGATATGTATTCTTGCTCCAAAAATGGTAGAATGTGCTAGGCACCCAAATATTCGCTTATTAACATATAGTGAATTAGAAAGTGCAGAATCTATAGAAGATGGATTTAAAATTAGGATAAGAAGGAAGGAAAGATATGTAAATGAGGAAAAATGTACTGGATGTAATCAATGCTCAGAGATTTGTCCGGTTAAAGTACCTAACGAATTTGATTGTGGACTGAGATTGAGAAGTGCAATATATATCCCATTTGCTCAAGCTGTCCCAAATATAGCAATTTTAGATAAAGATGCGTGTATTCAATGTAGATCATGTATAAAAACTTGTCCTGCTAGTGCAATTGAGTTTGATAATTCACCTGAAGGTAAAATAATTGAATTACAAGTTTCATCAGTAATTATTGCCACAGGTTTTGATTTGATTGACCCTAATATTATTAAGAGATATAAATATGGAGAAATAAAAAATGTAATAACAGCATTAGAATTTGAAAGGCTAATGAGTGCTTCAGGTCCATCTGGTGGTAGAATTATAAGACTATCAGACGGTAAGCCAGCCGAAAAAATTGTAATAATACACTGTGTAGGGTCTAGAAATATAAAGTTTAATAGATATTGCTCTCGAATTTGTTGTATGTATGCAACTAAAGAAGCAATTATTGCAAAAGAACATAATCCAAACATTGAAATAGAAGTTTTATTTAATGATATGAGGGCATATGGAAAAGGCTTTCAAGAATATGTTGAACGAGCCCAAGAAGAATATAATATACGATATATTAGGGCATATCCTTCAGAGGTTGAAAGTTTATTAAAATCTGGGAAAGTGAGAATATATTATGAAAATATAAATACGGGAAAAATTGAAAAAACTGATGCGGATTTAATTGTCCTATGTACATCAATTATTCCTTCGAAATCTACAAAAGAAATTGCTCGTATTTTTGGAATAGAAACCAATGAAATTGGATTTTTTAAATCAAAATCAATGTTGAGTCCGGTCAGAACATCAAAAGAAAGAGTATATATGATCGGTGCATGTGAGAGTCCTAAAGATATTCCAGATTCCGTTGCCGATGCAAGCGCTGGTGCTGCATTAGCATGCGTTTCCGATAAAAATCAGCAAATGGAATTAGATTTAAAAGAAAAATTAGATTTTAAAAAAAATTTACGGATTGGTGTATTTATTTGCCATTGTGGTACAAATATCGCGGGAGTAGTAGATGTTAATAAAATATTAAATGAAGTAAAAACAGTTCCAGGTGTTGTATATGCATCTACTAATTTATATACATGTTCAATTGATACTCAAAATAATATAAAAAATATAATAAAAGATTTTAATTTAAACAGATTAGTAGTTGCGGCATGTACTCCTAGAACACATGAAAAATTATTTCGAAATACTTGTAAAGAGGCGGGACTAAATCCATATTTATTTGAATTTGCAAATATTAGAGAACAATGTTCATGGGTTCATATAAATGAACCAGTTCTAGCAACAGAAAAGGCAATAGATTTAGTAAAAATGGCGATATCCCGGGCTAAATACTTAGAACCTCAATTAGAAATTAAGGTAAAAGTCAATCAATCGGCGTTAATAATTGGAGGAGGAGTTTCAGGATTATCTGCAGCAAGACTGATTGCATCTAAAGGGATTGAAGTATACTTAATTGAAAAAAAAGAGCAATTGGGAGGATATTTGAATAAACTTCATAGAATAAATAACAACCTCCAAGATCCAATAAATTTAATAAATAAATTTATTGATGAAATAACTAAATATAAGAACTGTAAGATATATTTAGGTGCAGAAATCGAAGAGATAGAAGGGTCTATTGGTAATTTTAAAGTTAAAATAAAAAATAATTCTAATAATGAGATAATATTAAATCCAGGTGTAATTATTGTAGCAATTGGAGCACGAGAATTTGTTCCAGAAAGCTTTTTTAACTATGGAAGGAGTAAAAATATTTACACACAAACTGAATTTCATAATTTATTAAAATCAGAAAATGGAATTAAAAAATTAAGTTCTATTGAAAAAATTGCATTTATTCAATGTGTTGGATCTCGAATGAAAGAAGGGTTGGGAGTTACTTATTGTTCGGCAATTTGTTGTAGTAATACCTTAAGATTAGTTAAATATATTAAAAGTAAATTTCCAAAAATTGAACCAATTATATTATATAGAGATATTAATGTATATGGAGATGATGAACAGCTATATAGAGAGATAAGAGGATTAGGCGTTTTGTTTATAAGGTATACTCGAGAAAATCAACCAAAAGTAATGGAAAAAGATGATAAATTTATAATAAGAACATATACAAATACACTTAATTGTGAAGTAAAAATAATAGTCGATAATATAGTTTTAGCTACACCATTAATGCCTGCAGAGGATACTGAAAAAATTTCAAATTTAATTAAAGTCCCTCGTTCATATAATGGATTTTTTCTTGAAGCACACATTAAGCATAGGCCTTTAGATTTTGCAACTGATGGAATATATTTATGTGGAACATGTCAAAGCCCAAGGACAATAAAAGAAAGTATATCTCAAGGATTAGGAGCTGCTTCAAGAGCTTTAATACCGCTATTAAAGGGCACAATAAAGAGTGAGCCGATAATAGCTACAGTAAATAAAGATTTATGTATAACCTGTGAAATTTGCGAATTAACTTGTCCATTCAATGCAATTAAATTAGAAGAAATTTCTAAAAATGATGTAAAAGCAGTAGTAAATCCAATACTCTGTAAAGGATGCGGGGCATGTGCAGCGGCGTGCCCTGCTGGGGCGATTTCAATGAAACATTTTACAGATGAACAAATAATTTCGATGGTGCAGACTGCATTAAAAACTAAGAAACATGAACCGCGAATAATTGCATTTTTGTGTAATTGGTGTTCTTATGCAGGGGCCGATGACGCAGGAGTAAGTAGATTCCAGTATGCACCAAATGTTAGAATTATTAGATTAATGTGTAGTGGGCGTGTAAGTATAAAGCATATCTTAGAAGCATTTAAAGCTGGAGCAGATGGCGTTTTAGTCTCAGGTTGCAATTTAGGAGAATGCCATTATTTAACAGGAAATTTTCAAGCTCAACGAAGAGTTGAAATGGCAAAGATTATTTTAAAATATACAGGAATAAATCCAGTTCGACTCCAGTTGTCATGGTGTTCGGCAAGTGAAGGAAAACTTTTTGCAAAGATAATAAACGAATTTAAGATGAAGATAGATAAACTTTATGAAAATGATATAATGGAGACTATTAAGGAGATAAATCATAAATGACATATAGCGAGATAAATACAGAAAAAGACGCAAAGTCAACTGTAATAATTATCGGAGGCGGGATATCAGGGATGGACTGCGCATTGGATATAGCAAATGCTGGATATATTACATATATTATAGAAAAAGAACAAACAATTGGAGGAATTTACGCTAAAATTTACAAGATATTTCCTTTCGATGAATGTTCAGCATGTATTTTAACTCCAAAAATGAACTCTGTTTATCATCATCCTCTAATAAATATTATGACATTATCAGAAATCTTGGGAGTAGAGGGCTCAGTGGGAAATTTTAAAGTTTTTATTCACAAAAATCCACGATATGTAGATGAAGAAAAATGTACAGGATGCCAAAAATGTATTGAAAATTGCCCAGTATTTATCGATTCAGAATATAATTTCAAACTTTGTAAAACTCATGCAATTTATTTAGATTTCCCACAACAAATCCCATTAGTTACTACAATAAATAAAAATTATTGTATTAATTGTCACATGTGCGTTCAAACATGCCCAGTTAATGCTATTGACCATGATATGGAACCCCAAGATTTTGTACTTTATGCAGGGGCGATAATAATAGCTACTGGCGCAGAAGAATTCGACCCAACTGTTAAAGAAGAATATGGATATGGTAAATTCAAGAATGTTATAACTTCGTTAACATTTGAACGGTTAACACACCCAACTGGGCCAGTATCTGCTAAAATTATTAGACCTAGCGATGGTAAGAGACCTAAAAAAATTGTAATGATCAATTGCGTTGGAGCAAGAGATTCTCAAATTAACCATAATTATTGTAATAAAGTATGTTGTATGTTTTCAATTAAAAACGCAAGAAATATGAGGCTCCATGAACCAGACGCTGAAATTTATATTTGTTATATAGATATAAGAGTTGCAGGGAAACTATTTGAGCATTATTATAACATTGCAAAAGAACAATATAAAATTACATTTATTAGAGGACGAGTTTCTGAGATACAAGAAGACCCAATAACAAAAAATTTGATCTTAAAACTAAATGATACACTTACAGATAATGTAGTTGAGCTTAATGATATTGAATTAGTTGTACTAAATTGCGCATTTGTCTTGCCAGAAAGTACTCTTAAATTAATTAATAGATTGGGAATCGAAATCGATCCAATTGATGGATTTATCAAAGAAAAGGATGTAAATTTAGAGAGTATCTTAACAAATATACCAGGAATTTTTGTAATTGGAATTGCTCATGGTCCGCGTGATGGTGCAGATTGTATAGCTGAAGCAAAAGCAGCTGCTTCAGCGGTGACCTCTTTATTGAAATTACCTGAAATAAAAATAAAAAAGAAAAAAGTTTATGATGTGGATGAAGATCAAATTAGAATTGGTGTTTTTGTGTGCCATTGTGGAGGAGTAATTTCGGATGTAGTTAATTCAAAAAAAGTAGCTGACGCAGTTAGTAATTTACCAAATGTTGTATTTACTACAGACTATTTATTCATGTGTTCCAATCCAGGTCAACAATTAATTAAGGATAGCATTAAAAAATACAATTTAAATAGAGTTGTTGTCGCTTCATGTTCACCGTTGACCCACGAAACTACATTTAGAGAATGCGTGGAGGATGTTGGTCTGTCTAGATTTTATTTTACGGGGCCAATTAACATTAGAGAACATATTTCAATGGTCCATCATGATTATCCCGAAATTGCCACTAAAAAAGCAATTGAAATGGTAAGAGGAGAAATTGCGCGGGCAAGATATTTAGATAAAGTTCCACTGAAAAATATCAGCCTGATACCTACAATTTTAATTATAGGAGGAGGAGTGGCTGGTTTGTCCGCAGCTTTAGACCTTGCAAAGAAACGATTTAATGTAATCATTATAGAAAAAGAGGAAATTATTGGAGGAAGGTTAAATAAATTATATAAGACATTTCCTAAAAAGGAGTTAGCTCGTAATTTATTACTTAAATTATTGGAACAAATTAATAATTTTAATAATATTAAGATATTTACATCAACCGAAATTGTAGATCTGAATGGATTTATAGGAAATTTTGAAGTTAGTATAAAGTTAAAAAAAGAAAATCGTATATTAAAGGTTAAAGTTGGCACAATTTTAGTCATGGTTGGGACAAAAGAATGGACTCCGCCCAAAGGATATTATGGATATGGTCTGATAAAAAATGTCATGACCTCTCTTGAATTTCAGGAAAAATTGAAAAATAATTTTTTTTCTGAAAATGATAGTTTTGTATTTATTCAATGCGTTGGTTCTAGAGCTACAAAAAACGAACCAGGTAATGAATATTGCTCAAGAGTTTGTTGTAATTTTTCAATTATTAATTCAATAATATTAAAGGAAGAATTATCAAAATCTGAGATTTATGTACTTTATAAAGAATCTATTAGGGCATTTGGTAGATATATGGAAGAAAATTATATCACATCTCAATTAATGGGAGTCAATTATATAAGGTGGGAACCGAATTTTCCACCAAAAGTTAGCAAAGCAATAGATTCTGATAAGATTATAGTAAAAATATTTGATACATTATTAAAAAAAGAATTAGAATTAAAAATAGATTATGTGATTTTAGCTGTTGGACAAGAAGCACCAGATGATATAGAAAATTTATGCAAAATACTTGGTATCACTAGATCGGAAGATGGGTTTATCGAAGAACTTCACTTAAAATTTAAACCTGTTGAGACAAAAGTTCCAGGAATTTATACTGCGTCTACCTTTCCAAAAGATATTTCAGATACCATTGCACTTGCCCGTGGGGCAGCAAGTATTTCAGCAATTAAACATAAAGGAATCGAAATTGAGATGATCAGAGCTGATGTTGATATAGAAAAATGCGTTGGATGTGGTCTATGTGAAGTTGTATGTCCATATGATGCAATATCAATTAAAGATATTAGCCCTTTTAAAATGATTTCAACAACAGATGAAATGAAATGTAAAGGATGTGGGATCTGTGTAGCATCTTGTCCAATTGGAGCTCGAGATTTAAGATGGTGGAAAGATGTCCAAATATTAAATCAAATAGATGCAATTTTAAAAGAAAATAATTAAATGGAGTGATGTAAAATTAAAGAGCAACAACCTGTCGTATTAATGTTTGCATGTATGAGGTGTTCCTATTCTGCTGCAGATTTAGCAGGGACTCTTAAGCTACAATATAATCCGATAGTAAGAATTCTTAGGTTACCATGTACAGGTCGAGTAGATGTCAATCACATCTTACGGGGACTAGTAGATGGCGCAGATGCAGTGATTAGCGTTGGTTGACATCCCGGAGATTGCGAATATAAAGTAGGGAATTTAGCATGCGCCAGACGAGTTAAATTTGTTAGAGAATTATTGAAAGACATTGGAATTAATGAAGACCGGGTACAAATGCATTTTGTATCAGCTGCCGAAGCTGACAAACTGAAAGATATCATTGAAAAAGTCGCAGCAGATGTGGAAAAAATGGGACTTAACCCATTAAAAAAGCAAAAATCGATAGAATGACTGTTCAGACTTAAAGAGCTGCTCTGAATAGGACACCCTTGCACAGGGATCGATTATAGTGTGTAGAAATAATATAAAGTTGTTTGAAAAGTGATTGATGAAGAAAAAAGAAAAAAATTAATGGAAATTATCGACCAATTAGATAAGACAAACAAATCTAGTAATAAATGGAAACAAATAATCTCAGAAAATAGAGATAAATTTGAAGAGATTAAAAAATCAATAAAATTAAAACAATTAGAATTAAAGAATTTGGTCGTCCAAAAGCAAATTGGAGAAATATCCCAAGAGAAATTTAATATTGAAATAAAAGCCCTACAAAATGAATTAACAAATTTGGAATTTGAAATATATAAATTACGATTAAAACATCATTGGTATGTAAAAGATGAGTAAAAATTTGGAAACAGAAAAAACGATAAGTATTTTTGGTGGCGGTATTGCTGGCCTAAATATGGCAATACAATTGGCAGATTTGGGTTTTAAAATATACTTAATTGAGAAAAAACCCTTTTTTGGAGGGCATGCCGGCCACCTCTATAAAGCATTTCCCACAGATGATTGTTTTTTTTGTCTCCTTTCCACCAAATATAAGGATGGCATAAGAAAATGCTTTTATCGATCTGGGATAAATTTTCATCCAAATATTGTTCTACTTAATAATACAGAACTTGAATCTTGCTCTGGTAAAAAAGGAAATTTTAAAATTAAATTAATAAAACACGCTACATATGTTAACCAAGATTGTATTAATTGTGGAAAATGTTTAGTAGTGTGCCCAAAAATTAACGATTTAAATGAGGTTTTTAAAGGAAATCCAGATCTTCCGATTATATCAAGCCATTATCCACAATGTATATCTAACTATTTTATTATTAATCAAGATAAATGCAAATTTGGGTGTAATTTATGTGAAAAATCATGTCCGGTCAATGCAATTAATCTAAACGAAAAAGACATCCATATAAATATTTCATGTGCAGATATAATATTAGCAACAGGTTTTGATGAATATATCCCAAAATTAATGAACGACTACAAATATGGAATATATAAAGATGTAATAACACAATATCAATTAGTATTAATGATAGACCCAAACGGACCAACTCAAGGAAAATTAATACGTCCATCAAATCAAAAAGAAGTTAAATCAATAGTTATAGTGCAATGTGTAGGGTCTAGAGATGAAAAATATAATAGATATTGTAGTGTACTTTGTTGTGAATATGCTATCAAAAATGCAAAAATACTAAAAGAAAATTATGACCCACCCCCTGAAGTTTATATCGTTTACATAGATATTAGGACAATGGGGTTTTTAGAAAAATATTATACCCAAGCTCGAGAAAATGATGTGAAATTTATCAAGGGAAGATTAATAGATATTAAACAATCAGAAAATAAAGAAAATGATAATAAATTAACTTTAAAAATATATGATGCTCTATTGAATGCGGTACTTATTATTCAAGCTGATTTATTAGTATTAAGTACAGCAATTATTATGTCTAAGGATAGTATAGAATTATCCAGAAAATTAAATTTAGAATTAACTTCTGAAGGTTTTATTAATGTAAAAGAAGATCAAATTACCACCAATATAGAAGGAATTTATGCTTGTGGGTCTGTTATAAGTCCAATGGATATTGTTGATACAATAACATCTTCAAAAAGTATTGCACTAAAAATTTTTAAAGAAATTAACAATTTTAGGAGGGATAATATTTCTTAACCAAGATCAAGTTTTAATTTGCCTTTGTACTTGCGGAAATACAATGGAATTAAATTTTAAATTAATAGAATCTGATTTAAAAAAAGAATTTCCCCTCTCTTCCATCTATATTTTTGACCATTTATGCTCAACTGAAGGATTTCAAAAACTAATTAAAATCTTGGAAACAAAAAATATTAAAGGTATTGTATTTGGAGGTTGTACACCACAGATAATAGAAATGAAACTTAAGCTTGAGTTAAAAAAATATAATCTACAAAATATCTTATTTGAAGTCGCAAATATACGCGAACAATGTGCTTGGGTTCATGAATCTAATAAAGCTACTTACAAGGCTACAATATTAATAAAATCGCACATTGATAAATTATTTACTAAAGAATATAAAACAAATGAGGTCAAAGAATTAGAAAAGAAGTTAGTTATTATTGGGGGGGGAATAGCAGGATTACAGATAGCAAAAAATTTACAAGATCTTGGTTATGAAATAACAATTATAGAAAAAGAAAATTACTTGGGTGGATTTATCAATAAATTACCATTTATTCATCCATATAATACATCAGGAAAAGATTTCATAGAAAAAATTGTAAAATCATTAAACTTTCAAAAAATTAGAATATTAACTAATTGGAATGTTGAATGGATAATAGGAAATTTGGGGAATTATACCGTTAAAATCGTAGAACACGATAATAAATTAAATGAAAAAACATTAAATGCGTCCGTTCTAGTATTAGCCACGGGCCATGATATTTTTCGGCCAAAATTAAATGATTTTTACAAATATGATGAAGAAAAAAATGTAATTACCTTATCTGAGTTAGGAGAATTTTTTAATTTTTTAAAAAATCATAATATAAATAATGCTGATAAAGATTTAATGAAAATATTTAGCGATAACAAGTTAAAAAAGCGAATTTTAATAGTCCAATGTGTTGGTTCAAGAAATAAAAAGTATTATGATTATTGTAGTAAATATTGTTGTATAACAGCTATTAATTATTCTATTGAAATTCTTAACAATTTCCCAAAATTTGAAATTACAATTCTTTACATAGATATTAGGACACCTTGGAAAGCAGAATATGATTATCAAAAAGCCAGGTCTTTAGGAATAAATTTTATAAGAGGAGAATTGGGAAAAATTGAAAAAATACAGAATAAGTTGTCAGTAACAATTTACGACTCATTATTACAAAAAGTCTTAATAATTCATCCAGATTTAATTGTTTTATCCACAGCAATTATCCCTAATAAGGAGAATATAAAGTTATTAAATCAAATCAATATTAAAACATGGAATAAAGGATTTATTCAAGGAAAATATCCAAAACAAAATAATATTGAAACTTCACGAAATGGAATTTTTGCGTGCGGAACAGTTTTGGGCCCTAAATTAATTGATGAAACATTAAAAGAAGCAAACTCAGTGTCGATGGAAATAATTAAATTATTTGAATTCCCTGAAATCTTTAATACTCAGAATTTTACGATTGTAGATCCTGAACTATGCAATGGCTGTGAACTATGCGTTAGGATATGCCCGTTTTCAGTCCCATATATGGTACAAAAGGAAAATGAAACTTCAACTGATGTAAGATACCTTGCTTTAATTGATCCATATTCTTGTCGTGGATGTGGAGTTTGTAATGCAGTTTGCCCAACTGGAGCAGCAAAATTAAATAATTATTCTCCCAAAGAGATTTTTGCTCAAATAGAATCTATTTTAAAAGATTCCCATACATTTGAAAAACCAATTATTCTAGGATTTGTATGTAATGAATGTGCATATGCCTCGGTAGATATGCTTGGATTATTAAGAAAAAGCTATTCAGATAATATCAGGTTAATTCGTTTACCATGTGGTGGCAGATTGTCATTATTAGATATTCTTAAATGTTTTAACGAAGGAGCTAATGGCGTTTTTTTAATTGCTTGTGATGAAGGTAAATGCCATTATATTGATGGAAATTCTAAAGCAAAAATGCAAATAGAAGCTGCTAAGGAAATATTAGAGGCAATTGGTTGGGAAAAAAATAGAATAGAATTCTTTACTTCATTTGCAGCTGATAATAATAAATTATACTTGAAAATTAAAGATTTTGTAAAAAGAATAAATGAATTCGATAAATTACCAAAATTTAAATTAAAAAGTGAGTAGGTTATTGATCGAAAATATTCAGATACCATCAAAAAGATTGGAGTTTTTAGAACAAATATTAAAATTATTAACAATAAAAAAGAGAACTTTTAATGTAAATACAGGTATTAAGAAGGAATTTAACGAAATTATTAGTAAATTTAATGAATTTAAGGGTTCAATAAAAAAAGTAAAAAACATCATAAAAAATGATTTAATATCTTTTCTTAACTCTAACAATATCCTTTATAACGTCAGAGATTTTAATTTAAAAAAACATCTATTAAATATATTTGAAGAAATATCAATTGATATTAAAAAAATTAAAGATATTCAAAATTTGAAAGTTCGAGATAAAAAGGAACAACTATATAGAATAAAAAAGAGTTATGATGAAAAATTAATCAATAATACTTTTAATAAGATTAATAATTACTTAGATAATATAGAAAATATAATAAATAAGATAATACCGAATCCAAATTTAAAAGAATTACAACATATTGGATCAATGGATGAATTACGCAATTTATTTATTTATTTTAATAATCTAAAATTAATACCTGAAGAACAGGTCATAAATTCTTTTTTTAAATATGTAAATGATAAATTAATTGGAATTTTAAAAAATAAAAAATTGACATTCTCGTTTATACAAATTAAAAAAGCTTTTACAACAAAAAAAATAAATGAAGCAGAAACAGTAAAGTATATTCAAAATACATTACTGGTAGAATTAGTCGCATCATTAATTATCTTCCTTTTAAATAGCCAAATAGAATTTGATTTTGATGATTTGATTAAAATCAGTAATTTATCAAGTGATATAATAATAAAAGCTATTTTTTTATTAATGGATAGAAGATTATTGGATGTTATTATAAAAGATAATACAATTAACTACAAATTAATTTGTGATATACCCCCTGTAAGTAAAATACTAAAAAATATAATTGATTTAAGCAAGAATTTTAATAAATTAAGAGAATTTCAAGTAGTAAATTACTTTTTTATAAAAATAGATAAAATTAAAAACATTATTTCAAAAAATTCGGAAATAATGAATGAAGAAAATATTTTAAAATATTTAAAATTAATAAATGATGAAATTCAATTATTTAATGATAAGATTATTGAATTTGAAAAGCAAGGACAAGTCAATAGACTTAATTTGAGGGTTTTAGCTGGAATTGAATTATTTAATATGAAAAAAATCCCATTGGTTTTTGAAAAAGGTCAATTCTTACAGACAGAAAATACAGAAGATAATTTTAATTTGGCTAATTTTTTGGATCAAAACTTATTAACAGAATTCAATAAAGCTCTAATAATTGTATCTTTAAAAAATTATGGCCCTATGACACCTTTTGATCTATCCAATATCACAAAAATTGAGCAAAAAGAAATAATTGAGCTACTTCTTACTATGTTAAATGATAAACAAATAGATATTGTTGACGAAAAAAAAGATTATTTCATATATGATGTCCCACATGTTTTAAGCCAAGCAGAAAAATTTTTGGATACATTATTTGATAATATATATGTAATTTTAAATGATTTAGACTTTTTGTTGAAAATAAGCGAAATTAACGGGGAAAATTTTCAAATTGTTTTTGAAACTTTATTGAAAATAGACGAAGAATTAACTAATTTAAGTAATATCAAATATAATTCAAATAAAGTTATTAGGACAGATTTAAATAATATTCTTAAAGATTATCACAGACTTTTAAGAACTTTTGATTCAATATCTAGAAATTTAGGTAAAAAAGAAATTGATATCAATATTGAAAATCTTATTCCAATAAAAATTCCAAAAATAAAATATGAAACTGAATTTGATTATGAACAATATATAGTCGGTTTTGGAAAAATATATTGGGATATTAAGAAATGTATAGCATGTAAAAGCTGTGAAGAAGTTTGCCCAGAATCAGCATTAAACTTGGTAAATGAGTGGGATATTCAAGAGATTTTTAAATTATCTAAAGAAGAACTTGATGAATTACCGATAAACAAGAAAATGATTATTAATATAATAAAAAATATAGCTTTAAAAATACCTAGCAAGCCAATAAAATTGCCTGAAAATTTTTTGGGACTTGGTACTATTAATATAACACCAATAAAGTGTATTGCTTGCCAAAAATGCGTAGAACGATGCCCAAATGGTGCAATTGAATTTAAAAAAGTTTGGGATTTACCAGAAATTGTTAGTGAGTATCTAAATAAATTTGAATTTCTTGGGAGCTAAATCAAATTGATAAGAAATACTGAAATAACAACAAATGAAATATTTATTCGGGCACAATAGATTTAAAATTTAAAGATGAACTTTTGAATTGCTAAGTATTAATATTAAAAGTAAAAAATACTGTTTTCAATACACTATATATACTATATTTTTTCCATTTTCTCATGCTTTTGATCTAATGCCGCATCAAATAATGCAGATGATTTCGCTATTAGTAATAAATAAAGTTTATTAATTGTAATTTAATATGAAGGTTCATGATCCTTGTCGTGTTAAAGATTAAAAAAAACTAATTTTCTTGAATAACATATTTTTTCATTTGCCCATATATTTTTTGATAACAGAATTTCCTTGTCTAAACTCTTTATTGCTCTTAAAATGTTTTTGATTACTATGTTCAATTATCTCAAAAAGGAAAATATAACTTAAAATTCATTTTTTATTCATTTAATTAAGTAAATACATTGAAATTAAATAAAATGATTGGATAAATATATCTATAATTTATAAGCTTATTCAAATATTGGATAATTACCATGGAAAATCAATTAAAATTTGTTGAAGCTGCTTTTTAGTCTCTTATTAACAATAATTATGTTGTATTCGTTTATCTACAACATTTAACAATCCATAAACATACATTTAAACAGAAAAAATTTTATAAATAAATGTTATTTAAATATATACATATGGGTTCTAAAACAATAACTATTTCTGAAGAGGCATACAATGCTTTGTTAAAAGAAAAACTAAAAAATGAAAGCTTTTCAGATGTTATTCTTAGATTAACTAAAAGATTTGGTCGTATAATGGAAAGTTTTGGTAAATTTCAAATGAATGATGACGAATACCTTGAAATAGAAAAAGATCTTAAAAATTTATGGGATAGTTGGAAAATAAATGTTTAATTGTATTTATGAATTTTAATATGGGATATTAATGAAATGTCTTGATACAAACCTGTTAATCGATTTTTTGAGAGGAAAAATTGAAGCTTTAAAAAAATTGAAAGAACTGGAACACGAGCCTTTATCTACAACGGCTATTAATATTTTTGAATTATTATATGGTGCAAATATATCAGTAAATAAAGAAAATAATGTCAATGAAGTAAAAAAATTACTATCAAATCTAGAAATTTTTAATTTTAATGAGAAAGCTGCCACGGAATCCAGCATTATTCTGGCATCTCTAAAAAAATCTGGAAAATTAATTGATATAAGAGATTTATTCATTGCAGGTATTTGTTTGTCAAATAATTTAGATTTGGTAACTAAAAATATTAAACACTTTAATAGAATAAAAAACTTAAAAATTGAAAAATATTGATTTTTTTTATTATAAGAGGAAATAGATATATTACAAATGTATTAATCGAAATTTTGAATATTTATCTATTATTTATAAATAAAGGTGTTAGAAATAATAAATATAATAAATTTATTAAATGATTAATAGTAAATCCTATTGATATCTAAAAACAAATATTAATTATATTAACGGGATAATGGTTTCCGAGAAAAATTTAGTAAAGATTAGGAGTTTCAGTAAATCTTTAAAAATAGATATATTGCAAATATTCATTAATTTATTTGTTTTTGTTCTAAATAAATCTAAATTTTTTGGGATTTGAATCAAATTGGTAAGAAATATTGAAATAACAACAAATGAAATATTTGATTTGGGCGCAACAGATTTAGAATTTAAAGAGAAACTTTTTAAATTACCAGATATTGATATTAAAAGTTTAAAATACTGTTTTCAATGTACAACATGTACTGCCTCTTGTCCAATTTCTAATGCTTTTGATCTAATGCCACATCAAATAATGCAGATGATTTCATTATCATTAATAAATAAAGTAATTAATTGTAATGCGATATGGTTATGTTTGACATGTTATATTTGTCAAGAACGATGCCCTCAGAATGTTAAAATTACTGATATTTTTTTTGGTTTAAAGAATATTGCTACATCACATGGATTATATCCGAAAAGTATTAAGTTATTCACAGCAGCAATTTATGAAAATGGAAGGGCTATTGAAGTTACTGATTTCCAAGAAGAAGAAAGAGAAGATTTAGGATTACCAGAAGTAAGTCCTTTTGATAAAAATGCAATTAAGAAGATTTTTAATAAAATAGGAATAATGAAATTATTTAAATCTAATGATAAAGGAGATTAGATGCGATATTTATACTATACAGGGTGTACAATACCTGCAAGAATGAATAATTATGATGCTTCGGCAAGACAGGTAGCTAAAGCATTAAATATAGAACTTATAGAATTACAAAACGCAGTTTGTTGTGGAACAGTAAATATAAAATCTGTAGATATTAAAACATGGCTGTCATTAGGAGCATATAATTTAGCTCTTGCTGAAAAAGATGATATGGACTTAGTAACTTTGTGTAATGGTTGCTTTTCTACCCTTAAAGATTCAAAACATATTCTTGACTCAAAATCAAATTTAAAAAATGAAATTAATGAAATATTGAGTGAGACCAATTTAATATATAATGGTACAATTAAGGTAAAACACTTTATAGAAGTTTTATATACAGATCTTGGTATTGATTTTATAAAAAATAAAATAGTTAATCCATTGGACAATTTAAAAGTTGCAATACATTATGGATGTCATGCAATACGGCCATCAGATGTTGCAAATTTAGATGACCCGGAAAATCCTAAGATACTTGAGAATTTAACAATAATAACCGGAGCAAAACCAATAGAATGGAGATTTAAAGATCAATGTTGTGGTGGGCCTATTTTGGGAATTAATGAAGATTTGAGTTTAAAAATGGTCCGCAATAAATTTATTGGTGCAAAAGAAGCCGGTGCAGACTGCTTTATTACAATTTGTCCTTTTTGCGCGGTTCAATTAGACGTGATGCAAATGAAGGTTGAACAAAAATATAATGAAAAATATGAAATCCCAGTACTTTATTATACACAATTATTAGGATTAGCTTTAGGAATAAATCCAGAATTGCTTGGGTTTGATTTGAATAGAGTCCCAGTTAATTTTATTTGAATAAAAAAAAGTAAATATTATTTAGAATTTTTTGCGTTTGATAGGAGCAGATTTGCAATTTAAAAAAAAAATAATTATAGAGATATGTAAACTTTAAATTCAAGTAAATTATTATTTTTCTTACTCTATATAGACATAAAATTATAATATTTGATTGATTAATCATTGAAATAATTTAAACCAAAAACAGAAAACCACAATGAAAGATAAGGGTAAAAAAATGAATAAACGAAAAATGAATTTGTTATTAATTACAATTGATGCCTTAAGGTTAGATCACCTAAGTATTATGGGTTATGAAAAAAAGACTACACCATATCTTGATAAACTAGCTAGGAAGGGTTTCTTTTTCCGACAAGTTATTTCAAATGGTCCTTGTACTCCACCATCATTTTCTTCTATATTTACTTCGACTTATCCATTCCATCAAGGGGGATATTCACCATTACCTGAGAATAAGACGACATTAGCAGAAGTTCTACAGAGTCGTGGATATATAACAGTTGCTATTCACTCTACGCCATTATTATCAAGATTTTATGGATATGATAGAGGATTTGATATATTTTATGATGCCATGTTAACTAATAGCGATAGCACAATTAAAAATAGTTTATTAAGCAAGTTTATGACGAAAGGGTCATTATTAAATAATATCATGAATTTTTTCCAAAGTATAAAAATTCCCAAAAAGTTTCAATATTATTTTCAAGTTGCGTTTTATACGAAATTTATTGGGAGAAAAGAATACTATGAAAACGCAAAAATACTACTCCATAAAGCATTTGTATGGTTAAAAAAATACAATATGGGAGAAAATAGACAGAAAAAACCATATTTTTTATGGGTTCACTTAATGGAACCCCATGATCCGTATTTTCCTTATAAAAGATTTCTTAAAAAGATAAAAGCAGACAAATTAACATTAAAAGAAATAAAATATATACGAGAACACCCTGAATATATGGAAATATTACGCGAATATAAAATGACAGATAAGTTATTAAATTTGTATGATGCGGAAATTAGATATGCGGATGCAAAAATCAGGAGATTTTTTAAGAAATTAAATCGAAAAAATAGAAATTGGTTAAAAAATACGCTTACAGTTATCACTGCAGACCATGGAGAAGAATTCTATGAAAGAGGAGCATATGGGCATAATGCACAATTACATGACGAAATACTAAGAGTTCCATTAATTTTCATTAGTAATGAATTAAAAAAGCTTAAAAAAATAAAGCAAAAAGATATTAAAAATATCATAGATATGAGAGATCTTGCACCTACAATATTAAAATTGTTAGGATTACCTCCGGAGCCAAGTTTCACTGGAAAAAGTTTTGCTGACTTAATTTATTACGACCAGGAAATTCAAGATGACCCAATCCATAAAGGAGTATTTAGTGAAACATTTCATAAAGAAGGTATTACAAGATTTTCAAATTTGCACGACCCATCCATTAAAAGGATAATTTCATATCGAACTTCTAAATGGAAATATATTATAAACGAAGAAACTATGAATGAAGAATTGTATGATTTAGAAAACGACCCTGAAGAAAAAATTAATGTAATTAAGGAATATCCAAAATTAAATCGCATCTTTAGAAATAAGATAGTAATGCACCTTAAAGAAAAGGAGATTTCCGAAAGAAATCTTAAAGATTTAACTGAAAAAAAGAAAATCACGCAAGCTATAAGAAGAATAAAAATTTAAATTTATTTTTTAAAATATAATAAAAGATATTACAAATTACATAGCTTCAAATAAATTATTTTTGCTTTATTGAATAAATTTTATATTAAATTTCGATATAACCTTTTTCTATGATTATGTTGAGAACTTTTTGTACGCTTTCATCAACGGTTTCTTTATCAGTATATAAAATTAGGTCTGGATTTTTTGGTTCTTCATAGGGGTCAGATATCCCAGTAAAATTTTGGATCTCATTGTTTAATGCCTTTTTATATAGTCCTTTTGGGTCGCGTTTAATACATTCTTCTAAAGGGCACTTCACGTAAACTTCGATGAAATTTTTGATTTCCTTTTTTCCAATATTTCTCAATTTTCTATAAGGAGAAATAAAGCTTGTTAATACAATAACATCATTTCTAGTCAATAATTTAGCAATAAAAATAACTCTTTCAATGTTCGTATTGCGGTCTTCTTTTGTAAAGCCAAGATCTTTGCATAAAGTTTTTCTAAGAACATCGCCGTCAATTCTTTCAACCCTTTTAATTCCCATAGATTTAAGTTTTTCCTTTAAAGAGTCCGCAATTGTAGACTTTCCAGACCCAGATAGTCCAGTAAACCAGACGGTAACTCCTTTATACTTGACCATTATTTTTCCCATAACCTATTATGTTTCCCTTCATGTATCCGGGGACATCTAAATCAAAGATATTTAAGATTGTAGGAGATATATCAAATATTGAAACATTATCGAGACGTATTTTTTTCTTAATTTTGGGGTCATATAGGATAAAAATTCCATAATAATCATGGACTAAGTCATCGGGTCCAGTATCATTTTCTTCTAAAAATAATTTATTATGACCAATAGTCCCAGCGGAACGCCAATATAAATCATCAAAATAGACCATTAGGTCGGGAGGATCGCCCTTAACTATTTTGTATAAATCTTTAGGCTCGTAGACTTTATTTTTCATTATTCGACCATTAGGGTCTTTTATCTGCATAATTTTTTCAATCAATTCCATTTTTTCTTGCTCTAGATTTTCCGGATCAATAATACCTTGTGGCTCTCTACCTTTAACGTTGAAAAATATCCTTGCATAATATCCGCCCCAGCCCCAAGCTTTAGTCTTACTCCAATCAATATCACATTCTTCGAGACGGGTCATTTTCTGTGGGTAATTTCTTAGTACTAAGTAGCCTTCTTTTATCAACCATTCATTTATACAGAAGCACCCACTCATTGCTTTTCCACCATGGTCGGATACTACTAAAACTTTTGTATCATCATCTATTAAATCAAGAATTTCACCTATTTGTTTGTCCAACAGGCGATAATAGTCCGGAATTACTTTAGAATATTTACCAGGTTTATGTCTAATGTGTTTTTCGTCAAAAAATTTCCAAAACGCGTGTTGAACTCTATCAAGTCCTATCTCCACAAACATGAAAAAGTCCCAAGGTTTTTCTTTTAAAAGATATTTGATCACCTTATGTCTCCTTTTAGTCATTTCAAATAAGCCTTTTATCAATTTGTCCTTTAAATCAGTCCTGAATTCAACGTCGAACATATATTCGCCGACTAATGCTTCAATTTCTTGTTTCAACTCTTTTGGATGAGTATATTGCTTTGTTGTATCGGGGGTAATAAAACAAGAAATTGTCCATCCTTCATTTCTTTTAATTGGATAAGATGGGGGAATACCTATTAGACAGCTTTTTAATCCGAAGTCGCCTAAAATATCCCATACCTTCTGCATTTTTACCTTTTGAGTATTAGCTATCCAGATGTCTGTATATGAATTATTTAAACGATGTCTAAAACCATAAAGTCCAAGAAATCCTGCATCAACACCAGTACACATAATCAACCATGCAGGAATAGTAATTGGTGGGTCAGACGACCGCATAGGAGCTGAAATGCCATGGTCAATTAAATATCTTAAATTTGGTAGGTCATTAATGAATTTATTGAAAACTAAATCAGGGACAGCACAATCTAAACCAATAACAATAAGTTTATTAGACATTATTTGTTCTCCAATTATTTATTCAACAAAGGGATTCTTTGTATTTAAAATTATTTTTGCAATTTCAGGTCTCATCAAGTCATTTGGAATAAGTACTTTATTTTGGATCATTTTACGTATTTTGGTACCACTAAAATTTATGTGAAATTTCTCATCATGGGGACAGATTTTTTCATTTACAACTGTACCACATTTGGTACACCTAAAAAATGACCTGAAAAAAAGAGGCTCAATTTTTAGATCAGGGTATTCATCAAATATTTTATGGGCGTCATAAGAGCCATAATAATTGCCTACTCCAGCATGATCTCTACCAATAATTATATGAGTGCACCCAAAATTTTTTCGAGCAATTGCATGATATATTGCCTCTTTTGGTCCAGCATATCGCATAGGCGTCTCAAAAATAGATAATACCGCAGAATTTTTTAAATAATATTGTTTAATTAGTTCTTGATAGCATGCAATTATAATTTCGTCCTTAAAATCGCCCGGCTTTTTGTTTCCGACCACTGGATTAATAAAAATTCCGTCCATAAATGTTAATGCTGTTTTTTGTACATATTCATGCCCTATGTGGGGTGGATTTCTAGTTTGAAATGCTACAACTTTCTTCCATCCCTTCGCCTTAAAAAGGACGCGTGTTTCTTTTGGTGTTAAATTTAATTGCGGAAAAACAGTAGGTGTACATTCTATCATTGAAACCTTTCCACCTATTAAATAATCGTTCATGGAATAGACTTGGCGTACTCCTGGGTGGTCTAAATCGTTAGTTCCAAACACACTTTCTGCCATCTTTTTTTTGTCATATTGATATAATTCCTCGCATTCTAAAATAGCAATTATTTTTTCATCTTTGTCAATTAATAATACCTCGTCTCCGGCTGAAAATTTGTCATTTTTCTCAATATCAATGTCTAAAACAATAGGAATTGTCCAAGGAACATCAGAAGATAAGCGACCATATTCTAATACTGATAAAAAATCATTTTGGGTTAAAAAACCTTCTAATGGACTAAATACACCATTTGCAATGTTTCTTACTTCTTTTATTCTATCTTCATTTAACACGAGTTTTGGAAATTCATCCTTTTGAGTTTCTAATCCTTTACAAACTTTTTTACCTAAAATTCGATTTATTAATCTTCCACCATGAGGTGCGATCATTAAAAAGCCTCTATTATTTATTTAATCAATATATCCGAGATTTCGTAATCTTTCTTTAACTTTTTTCTCTTCTTCTTTACTAAAAGCTTCCCTTTCTTGCTCTTCAGCTTCAATACTGGACAATACTTCTCTTAAAATATAAACCACATAACTTGAGATTGAAGTAAAACCAGTACCTTCCATTCGCTTTTTAATTTTCTCTGCTAATGGTGCCGGAATTGAAATATCAACATATTTGGTCCCAGAATTTTTATTAGCCATTTTATTCACATTCATTTTTATTTCATATTTTATAATTATAAAAATTAATAATAAATTAAGTTTTTTCATTAAAATATTTATTCAAATAATAAAAAGAAGTTATTCAAATTTATTTAATAAATTGTCGATATTTTTCATTATATTGTACATTTTTATCCCTTTTAGCATTAATTCTTTTTGAAAAAACTTTATTCTATTAGTAAAAAACTTTTTGTCTTCATTAGTTAAATTATAATTAGCTCGCTCTAATATAAATTTTGATAATTTTGTGTATAAATTTATTATCTCCATTGCTTCATCATTAGTGATTTTATTTCCATTAATATAGCAGTTTTTATGTAATTTTGAATTTTTTAATTCATTAGATAATTCAGAAATTATATGATAAATTTCGTCTCCTAATTGTCGATTATTTAATATTAACTGGAATATCTGAACGGATATTAATTTAGAAATTGATTGTAATTCGCCATCAACAAAAAAACTATAAGAATAAGCATGAATTGCTGATTTATAATCCTTCCAAAATTCAAATATTTCGCCAATATATGATCCACATATACTCAAAATCTTTGAATTAAATTCTGATGGATTATTTTGGTAATTTGCATATGCAAATTGGAAAATATTATTTAAATATGGATATAAAATAGAGATTTTTCCTGGGTAAGTTTCTATAATATTTTTTAATTCTTCAAAATCTTCCTTATATTTTGAAAGATTTTTTTTATTATAATCATTATTTAATTTTTTAATAAAATCATTAATTATTTCGATATATTCATCATTAAAATCCATTTTAAATCCTTCACAATCCGATATATATTGACCATATTAGTTAAATTCATTGTTTATCTATATTTTAATTGATTTTTAAAATTTTACATTTATATATTTTTTAGAATTTAATTTTTTAATTTAAAATTATTAGAAAAATTGAGTAAAATAAAAAAAAGTAATTTTATATTCAATGATTTTTTTTATCATTTAAAACCTTGACAAAAAGAATTAACATTTATTCCAAGATCTTTTGTATAATATCCACCTTCTAATATCCCAAATCTTTTACCATTACATTTATCTTCTGCAAAATCTTTCATTAGCTTCCCAATTTGATTGTATGCATTAGTACTTAATTTTCCGCCCCAATCTTTAATATACTCATCAAATCCTGCAGATGCTGCTAGGATATCATATTTTCCAGCGTTGTTAAAGGCATTATTTATTTCTTCCAGATAATCTTGTTCGGTTTGACTTATTGGATTGAGAATTTCAGTTTTTATTAGATGCTTATTCTCTCTAAGAATATTGACATTCCCATCTCCGAAATGCATATCAAAATCTAATATAAAAGCAGATTTGATTTTATTTTCTGAATGTAATTTTAAGAGAGAAATAGACATATTATTAAACCAACAAAAGCCCCAACAACTATCTGATGAAGCATGGTGCCCAGGAGGTCTAATTACAGCAAATGTAGGGTAATTTTCATAAGCAAGTTCAGCAGCGGCTATTGCACCACCAGCTGCGAGCAGTGCATAGTCAAGAATATTATCAGTTGTTTTAATGTCATTGTAATGTCCTAATGTATGAGCGCGAAGAATATCTTCCTTAGTAGCAGGTTTTGGCTCGATAATTTCATATTCAGAAGGGTGCCTTTTTAATTCTTTTATAATTGGTTCCAATCTTCCAGATTTTGCTGCTGGATCATTTGTATAGACATTAAAAAATTTTTTATGGAAGACTATTTTCAAATCCATCGACCTTTATAATGACATTATGGTACTTAAATTTATAAAATTTTCAACTGGGTCATCGATTGTTATAAAGAATTCTTCTTCTTTTTCAAAGCCAGCCTTTTTTGCAAGCTTAGATAATCCAAGGTCGTCTTCATAAACATCAAAATAAATATTAGTAATTTTGTTTTGAAGGAAGTACTCGCAACCTTTGTGATATAATAATAGACCAAATCCTTTTTTTCTGTAATTTTCTTGCACTCCAATTCTAAGAATTTTACCCATTTTTTCTTTTTCCTTTATATAACAGACAATAAAACCGACTATTTCATCATTTGAATTTTCGAGAACAAAAGTCTTTGGATATTTTAGAAGATCTTCTTTTTTGAATTTAATATAAGGTTCAGGTAGAATTTTGGAATAAATTTTTAGCCATGCTGATTTAAATTTTTCATAATCTTCATTCGGATTCAGTTCTTTAATTTTAAATCCATTAGGTACTGTAAATTTAGAATCAATTTCCTTCAATTCTTTTCTATACCGATAAAACTTATAATATTTAGCAAAAAAAATCTCGGACATCTACAAATCCTCATGTTACATTATATTTATTATTCATTTTGAATTTAACAAATATAGTTAAAAAAATGTTTTTATTGATAAACTTCTAAAATTACAAAATGATTAATTAAACGGAATTGATTTTATGGATCTTTATGAAATTCTTGGTGTCCCTAAAAATGCGACTATTGAAGAAATTAAAATTGCTTACAGAAAACTTGCATTTAAATATCATCCAGATAAAAATCCATCGGGAGAAGAAATGTTTAAACAAATTAATGTCGCGTATGGTATTTTAAAGGACCCAGATAAAAGGCGAAAATATGATTTTATGCTTCAATATGGAATTAAAGACCAAGATATTTTCTCAAAATACTATGGAGATCCTGAAGCAATAATGGTAATGGAAATAGAAGAGCTCATAAATCTGTTTTTTAAGCAGATAGAAGAATTTTATCAGACAGTAATGAAAAATATTAGAGATCGCGCAAAAAATTTTCTCAAAGAACTTTCTCGGTTATTTTTAGGTAAAATAAAATAATAAGTTAACATCAAATTTTGATTGATTGTATTCAAGATTGAAATATTTTAAAGTAAATATAAATATTAAATTTATAAATAAGATTATTAGTTCAATAGAATTGGGTAATATTAAAAAAAACATATGAGTATGAGATAAAATGATTGTAATACCAGGACCAGCATCTCAAATTCTTGGAGTAAAAGTGGCGAATTTAATTAAAAATTCAAAAATTGTTGATGTTTTTTTTAAAAAATTTCCAGACGGAGAAGAATATATAAAAATTGATGGCGAAGTAAAAGATGAAGATGTATTAGTCATTCAGACAACTTTTCCTGACCAGAATCAGCGTATTATTCAACTATTTTTAATCTTAGATGCTTTAAAGGAGTTAAAACCTAAAAGTATTTCTATAGTCATCCCTTATTTTGCCTATAGCAGACAAGATAAGAGATTTAAAGTAGGAGAAGCATTGAGTGCAAAAGTAATTGCAACAGTTATTAAAAGTATCTGCGGAAATCTACTAAAAAAGGTGTTAACATTGGACATACATTCAGAAATTATTCTCGATTTTTTTGATGGAAATGCAAAAAGTATAAGCGCTATGAAGTTATTTGGAGATTACTTTAGAAAAATGAAGATTGAGAATGTATTTTGTCTCGCACCTGATAAATCAGCGACTCCAAGAGCTAAGATTATTGCAGATATTTTAAATTGTAATTTTTCATATTTAGAAAAAGTTAGAGATTTGACAACCGGTGAAGTTACGACTAAAATAAAAGATTTAAATGTAAAAAATAAAAATATAATAATAATTGATGATATTATTTCTACTGGTGGTACTATGGTCAAAGCAATCGAGATTTTAAAGTCACAAGGTGCTTTAGATATTTATATTTGTGCTACTCACACTTTACTTATTGGTAATTCAAAACTTAAACTTTACAAAACTGGCGCCAAAGAAGTTATAGGGACAGATACAATACCCAATGAATGCTCTAAAGTTAGTGTAGCGCCATTAATAGCAGACGAATTTAAATAAAAATATAAATAAATTAAAAATAATTTTATTTTATTATATCCAGGTCTAAATTCCTTCTATATTTCTTATCACATGTCTGTAAGCTATTGATGTTCCAGCAGTTTTACTTTCTCTAATTATTTCTATAATATCGCCTTCACGCGCACCAATTATTTTTGCAACAGGATCATTAACTAGAATACTTGGTAATTGAGATTTGTCTATTTTTAGCTTTGATAATAACTTTTCAGCCTCTTCTTTATCTAAAATTCTGTGTTTTGGGACCAATTCATGTTCTAACACATTTAACATTACTAATTCAGTTGGAATATATTCCACTTTATTTTCTTCTAAGTGCATCCTAGCCATCCTAGTGAATTTTGAACCTCCAACAAGAAATCGTCTTTTTATTTTTGTGTTTTTAAATATTTTAACGATTTCCCTTGCATCTTGAACTCCGACAGATTCTTCGGGGTCCCAAACATAGACCATTACACTTTCTGGTTTACTGCTTTTAGATGGATTATATTCGGCCCTAATTATTATTTTGCCTTTATCTGAAGATTCTTCAGATTTAATATTCTCAAATCCACGTTCTTTTAGTAAATTTTTAACATTTTTAATAAGTTCTTTAATCACTTTAATCTCACAAAAATAAATTTTAAAAAATTAAATTGATTGATTTATGTATTAATCATTTTTAAAATAATCAATATTTTTAAAGATTTTTATTATCTTATTTTTTCAATAATAAAATTTACAATAATTCAATATGTTATAAAAATTATAAACTATTCCTAATATGAAAAATAGATTTTGGAAAAATAATCAATGTAGATAAAAGTTCCCTAGTTTTATAAATTTTGGATTCTAAACAAAAATAATATAATAAAATTTATAAAAAAAAATTAAAAGGTTATAGTAAAAAATAAATTTCAAAAAGGATTTTCGAAATTTGGATAATTTGGTGCACCTAATGATTATAGAAACAGTTAAAAAGATTTTACAAGAAAACATTATATGTAATAATTGTCTTGGTAGACAATTTGCGCTTTTAATTACAGGTGGAAAGATTACAAATTATGATAGAGGGCTATCACTAAAATCTTATCTTTTAATGGAAACGCATAGTAAAATTCTAAATAATATAGGCGATCAAGATGAAAATATAGATATTATAAAGAAAATTGCAGAAAATGGAATGTTTCAGCCCGCGGTTACAACCCTTGAGAAATTTGGGATAAATATTGAAATTAAAAAGGGGTGTACTATCTGTAAAGGAATAATGAATAAGATCCCATATTATGCAGATAAGGTTAAGGAAAAATTAGAAACCGTTCAATTTAATAATTTTTTAGTTGGTAGTAAATTTAACTCTGAAATAATCGAAAATGAAGATAGGCTAAGAGCAAAATATCAATTAAAATGGGGAGAAACTATTAAAGGAGAATTTAATAGAGAAGTAGGAAAAATTGTTTTAAAAGGTTTAAAAGGAAAATTCGTTGAATTTAATAATCCGGAAGTAGTAGCTGTAGTTAATACTATTAAAGACGAAATAGAACTAAATATCAATCCATTATTTATATATGGAAGATATTTAAAGTTAATACGAGGAATTCCACAGACACATTGGATTTGTAAAAATTGTAACGGTCTAGGTTGTGAAGAATGTAATTATAAAGGCTATAAATATGAAACTTCAATAGAAGAATTAATTACAAAAAAAGTAATTGAAATATGTGAGGGCACAGATGCTAAGTTTCATGGTGCAGGTAGAGAAGATATTGACGCTTTAATGCTAGGAACAGGTAGACCATTTGTTATAGAAATTAGAGCCCCTAAAAAACGTTTCATAGACCTTAAAAAAGTAGAAAAAGTTGTCAATGAATACGCCGAAAATAAAATTATAATTAAAGACTTAGAATTTTCTGATAAATATAGAGTCAGAAAAATCAAAGCTAATTCTCAATTAGTTAATAAAACATATAGAGCTAAAATTGAAATTAAATCTAAAGTAGACCCCGAGCAAATTTATGAATTAGAAAAAAAATTTTCCAATGTGATCATTGAACAGAGGACTCCACTTCGAGTTTTACATAGACGCGTTAATAAAATTCGGAAAAAAAGAATTTACTCATTTAAAATTGATGAAATTACAGATTATGGGTTTATTGCAATTATTACATCTCAAGGAGGTACTTATATCAAAGAGTTAATTTCTGGAGACAATGGAAGAACCCGCCCAAGTGTTAGTGAGAGTTTAGGGAATATTGAATGTAATGTCTTAGAATTAGATGTTATAATTGTTGATACGATCAGTATAGACTAGTCTTTTTTGAATAAATAGTTTAGTTTCAATTGATTTATTTTGGATTAATTTAAAATGAATTAATGTTTTATAAAAAAATTCATAATGAAAAAAGATTTAAAAATAATCCTTTAATATTAAAAATAAATTCGGTATTGTGTGGTCTACATGAAAAAATCAAACGGATTTAAAGCAAGACACACTAGGACAATTCATAAGAAAAAAGTACGTCAAAAAGGCCAAGTGCGAAGTTTACGGTATTTATTACTACGCGATAAATATACACCTGGTACTAAAGTAGATATAATTATTGACCCAAGCCAACATAAAGGTCAACCATTTTATAGATTCCACGGTAGAACAGGTACTATAGTCGGGCAACGAGGTCGAGCTTACGTTATTAATGTCAAAGATGGAAACAGGGTAAAAACATTGATTATTCGGCCCGAACATTTCCGCTTGCAAAAATTGTAAGATTTAAAATATTCCTAATTTAATTAAAAAAAAGGTCGTGATTAATTTTCGTAAAAAAATTATTAGTGAGGAGATATTAACTTTAGCTGAAGTAAAGGAAATATTAAAAAATCGTTCAAAAAATAATCCAGAAGAATTATCATACCTTCAAAAAATGACATATAACTATGTAAATGAATTTTGCAAATTATCACTTGAAGATGCATTGAAATTTAGAAATGAAATTGTTCAACGATTCGGTCTGTCAATTAATACAGCGACACAAATTGTTAATTTAAGATACCTTCCCAGTTTAGTGGATGAATTAGAAATATTTCTAAAAAAAGACCCCATAAAACTCTCAGATGAACAAAAAGAGGAATTACTAAATTTAATACAAATTTATAAAGAAAAAATTGAGAACGAATAAAAGACTTATTTTTTGCGTCAATACAAAACTCTAAATAGGTCTTAAATTAATACACTAGTTTTTAAAAAGTAATAATATTATAGTTCTTCGTTAAATTTATTTTTATAATTTTTTTATTAATAAAAAATTTTTATATCATTTGGTGTAAAATATTAATTGATGCACAATGAATATCAAATTTTTAAATAAATTAATAAAAAACATAAATGAAAATATAAATGAATTAATAGATTTAGTGATAAATAGGTCTACAAATGTATATAGGGGAAAAGGATAAAATTACAAAAAAAAAGATGAACAGATAACTAATTTTTTAGATTAAAATGAACAAGTGGTGAGATGATGGGTAAGAATTTAGATAATTTTAATCACAAGAAGAATAATAAAACATATATTGGTAATAAACAACTTCGACAGCAACCTATGAAAAAATTTGAAGATTATGTCATTGTACTGGATTATTTACCTCGCGGTCATGCTGAATCTCGTGCTAAATCTTTTAAAACAGAACCGATAATTCAGTCTATCGGCATTAATTATTTTACATTGCTAGAATTAGTCCCAAGAAAGTCATATAAATCCCAAATTAAAATACGAGATAAATTATATATTGGTTCTGGACAAAGAGACATTATAGACCATATTAAAGGAAGGATTTCATATGATGAATTAACTGCTAACGCTAAATTTGAACTAGAAGATACTATTTTAAATATAATTAGAGATAATGAAGAACAGTTTGTGAATTTTTTTAATAATTCACGCCCTATCACCACTAGAAAACACCAATTAGAACTACTTCCAGGTATTGGTAAAAAATTAATGTGGGATATTATTAATGAACGCAAAAAAGCGAAATTTAAAAATTTCAAGGATTTAACTGAAAGAGTTTCAAAAATAGGAGAGCCAGATATTATGATTATGAAACGAGTTCTAATAGAACTAAAAAATACTGATAAATATTATATTTTTATTAGACCACCTCATGAAAAATAAATTATTATTTAAAAAAAATATAAATCTTAGAAGTTAGGATATCCCGAAGTTTATTTAAAAATCTTTATAATATCTTTTAAAAATTATATTTTAAAGTTATTCAAATGTGAACCTAAATGAATGACGACAAAAAATTATATGAAACAATAAATAAGTATTTTCATCCAGATTCGGTAGCAATTATAGGAGAAACAAGTCGTTCAGGATTCTTTTGGATTAGAAATATGATATCAATAAATTATATGGGTAAAATTTTTCCTATTAATCCAAAATATAAGTCCGCATTGGGTATCAAGTTTTTTCCTTCAATTTTAGATGTACCAGACAAAATTGATAATGCGATTATTGCTGTTCCCAGAAAATTGGTATTGAAAACAGTTGAACAGTGCATAGATAAAGAAGTAAATGTCTGTATAATTTTTTCATCAGGATTTTCTGAAACAGGTACCGCCGAAGGAATTAGATTAGAGAATGAACTTAAAGAACTAATAAAAGGCACAAAAACAAGAATAGTAGGGCCTAATTGTCTTGGTTTTTATTGCCCTGAAAGTGGAATTTCATTTAGACCTGATTTTCCTAGTAATAGTGGAGATGTAGGATTTATATCGCAGAGTGGTGGAAATGCCATTTCTTTAGGACTACGATGTTCTACTTTTAGATTGTATTTTTCTAAAATGGTAAGTTTTGGAAATGCCGTTGATCTGACAGCAGCAGATTTTATAAATTATTTCAGAATGGACAAAAAAACAAAATATATTGGAATGTATATTGAAGGGCCACGTAATGGACATGAATTTTTTGAAGCTATAAGGAAAACAACTCCAGTTAAACCTGTAATTATATTGAAAGGAGGGTTAACAGAGAGTGGTGCAAAGGCAGCCCAATCACATACAGGGGCAATTTCAACTTCTATTAAAATTTGGGATTCGATGATACACCAATCAGGAGCAATACCAGTTTACAGTTTTGACGAACTTGTAGAATCTTTACTCATTTTTCATTATTGCCGATATCCGCGAGGAAATAATGTGGGACTAATGGCAGTAAGCGGTGGAAGTTCGGTTATAAATACAGATGCTTGTGCTAAATTTGGTCTGAATATACCCAAGCTTTCTACCAAATCTATTGAAAAACTTAAACAAACAGTTCAATCTGTTGGTATTAATATTACAAATCCATTAGATTTGGCTGGCTCTTATTTCGACTTAAGATCACTAAGATCGGCACTGTCCACATTAGGAGAAGATGAAAATATTGATTCAATTATTATCGAAGTTGCAATTCAATATATTTATATGACAAACAGATTTGGGATCGAAGATTTTCATGAAGTTTTTTATAAAACAATTCTGGGAGAAATAAGAAAATTAAGAAAAGAATCTCAGTTTAAAAAACCAATTTTAGTCGCATTCCCACCAACAACATTTGAAGAAGAACGTATTTGGGACAGACTTAGATTTATTAAAAAGCATATTCCAGCATTTCATGATGTAGCTTCAGCTGCAAGAGCATTATCGCACCTTTATTGGTATAAAAAATATAGAGAACAACTCGGAAAAAAAATTGAAGAATAAAATGATTTAAAATTTATTATTTAAATTTGAAAATTAGAAGGTATTATATCTATATCTTTTCTATTGTTTTTAACCTGAAGCACTTACTATTTTATCAGCTGTTTCTTGAATTTTTTCAATATATGCACCTAGGACGTGTTCTTTCAAATTGCCATCTTTATCAAAAAACAATATGAATGGAATACCGTTCACTCCGAGTGGTTGTGCGTAATGCATAAAAATTTCGCGACCAGGTCCCTCTTCTGTATTAACTCTAACGATATTCAATTTATCTTCATATTTTTTGTGTATTTCGTCGATATATGGAGATAAATACAGACATGGACCACACCACTGCGCCCAAATGTCAACTAATGTTGGTTTCCCTTTTAATTTTTTACCAATTTTTTCTTCTAAGAAATCTATATCTACCATAATAGTCTCACCGATGGTTTTTTGTTCTAATTTTAGCTTTTTAATAATATTTTAAATTCAATTCATTAGTTTTTAAATTTAAACATTATTTTTTATTTTTTTCATTGAATTTTTTTAAGATTCTTTATCCATTAATGTATATAAATAATACCTTTTCAAACATATTGCTTGATTGTTTTAAAAGATCTCAATTTATGAAATATTAATACCATTTATATTTGACATGTAAAGGTAAATTATTAATATTATAAAATCTTTAATATCATCATAAAATGGTTATTATTTTTTATTAACAATAATTTATCTGAAATACAATTATATAACATATTTTTTTCATATTTATCCAAATCTCTTGTAATTGAGTAGATTATTTAAAATTTTCATGAGAAATCAAGTTAATTAAAAAGTTTTAATTAGACTTTCCTGATTAAATTTAAAAGGGGAATAATGTTATCAACAATAAAAATTAATATTTTTTATTAAATCCTTAAAATTTTAATATGAAATTTATTAAACTAAATGATAATATGCTGGAAAAAAGTTTGAAAGCAATATAATTAGAATTTTTTAAAAATTTGACATTAGTACGGAATAAAAAAAATTTAATTAACAGATTTTTAAAACAAAAATTACTTATCAATCAGAATTTAACTTCCAATTTTTCAAATTTATTAAAAAACTAAACAAAAAAATTCATAGTTGGATAAATATACTATTTAAATAAAGTAAAAAAATAGTAGTATGAACAATATCTTGAAAAATTTTATTAAATTAATGGTTAAAAACTTTAGAAATAAAATAAAGAGGCGCTATTTAATACATTTAAGAATATAAAATATTAAATAAATTTGAACATATAAAAAACGCACGTTAATTCAAAATTCAAGGTAAATTATTATATTAAGAATTTTAATCGATAGACAATTAACGAAATGAAAAGATTTTTGGAAAATAATAATTTACAATTGAAGAATGATGGGTTATAGTATTTGGAATAAAAAATATTACTTTTAGTTTAATATTAGTAAAATACAACAATTATTTTACCTTATTATTTATAATATGAATGATAATTTCCAAAATAAAATTTAAAACATTAATTTTTAAAGTGGTATTATTCTTTAAATTGTTGGTTTCAAATTAATGACTATTATTTATTATTAAAAAAATCAATTATTGATAACAAAATAAAGTATATAATATAAAAAATCATTAAAAAGAACATAGAAAATTTATAGAAAAATACAGATAATAATTTTATAATAGTTTCAAAACAACTTTTAAAATTCATTAATTTAAGTATTAAAATATTAATTATCAATAGTAAATAGTTTTAAAAAATTTCAATTAAAATCTATTTTGTTATTAATATTGGAAAACTAATATAGTAGATAGGATAATTATTAAATGGTGTTCAAAATGGCAGACCCAACTGAAAATTTACCTATAAAACAGAGAGTTTTAATTCAGGAAAAATTATTAAAGGATCAAAAAGAAATTATCACATCTTTAAAAAGTTCTGTCCAGAATTTAGAGGAACTTCTAAAGAAGGAACAGGCATTAAATGAGGAAAAGCAAAAAATAATTACGCAACAACAGAGTACAATTGCTGAGCAGCAATCTACAATTACTGAACAAGATAGTGTCATAAGGGATCAACAAGTATCAATTATATCGCAACAAAAAGAGTTAACATCTGCAAATCAGGAAATTAATGATAAAAATGAGCAACTTTTAAGAATTAATACTGAATGGGAAAATCAGACTTCTTTATTGAAAAATAAAATCTATGATATGAAAAACGAGATTTCGGAAAAAGAGAAGAAATTTGAAAGTATAATTAATGAGCGAGAAGAAAAAATCAAGGAATTGACAAATAAAATTAGAGATTTAGAAATAGAATTAGGTAAAGTTAAGTCCCAAACTTCAGATTTAATTTCAAGATCAGCTTTAGATGAACTTAAAGAAAAAATTAAGGAATTAGAAAAAATAATCTTTGAAAAAGATAAGATTATTAGGGATTTAGAAGAAAAATTGGCTGACGGTGATGTTAATTTAAAAACAGAACTTAAAATTAAAGAGATAAAAATTGCAGAACTTGAAAAAAGACTACAACAATATGAAGGAGAAAAAGCGGAAGTAATACCTGCTGGAAATAGCGGAAATATAATACTTACAGAAGCTAGTGCTATAGAAGGGATTAAAAGACTGATTGAAGATTTGAAATCGACTGGTATGATTTTTATTCCTACCATTGATTTTATTGAAGAGTTAAATTTAGAAAACTTAAAAAGTACTATTCGCATTAAATTAGCGACTTTCATTGACCGAACTAATTCAAAACACGTAGAATTATTCAATAAATATAATTCTATGAACAATATCGAGATTAAATTATATCCAGAAAAAGACCTATGGGCTATCAATAAAGATTTGGAGATTTTAATGTTTGCGCCAATTGGAAGTAATAAGAGCGTATCTGGGTTAATAGTACAGTCTGAAAATCAAATTGACTTTTTCGCAAGTTTACTTAATAGTTCGTGGACAGCACGGTGTAGACCTGTTTCTTTTTAAAATTCAAAAAATTATAAAAACATATATTTTTAACTAAATTTAATAGATTTTTTATATTTCTATCCATTTTAAAAATAATTCTTTTAATACTAGACGTAAATTTGAAACTAAATGATAGTAATTTTATTTAATCTACTAATCAAATAGTCAAAAATTCCCAAATTTTTATCTAAATTGAAAAAGTTCTTGATAAATAAAAAGTGCATGATTAGATTAGAAGATTATTTAAACCTACCATATTTTTGATAATGTTTTTCTATTGGAGTTGGAAAATAGTAAAATTGAATCTGAGCAATAGGGTCTTTATAATTAAAAGTTAGAGTTATTGGCGAGATATTTTTGATTTCTAAAATTAATTTTTGTTTTTGCATTGGATTTATTATACTTGCTGTTTGAATGATCAGACCTAGTCTAGCAATAGAAGATTTTCCCAAAATTTGGCCACTTACATGTCTATTAAATTTGATGGCTTCAAAAATCTCCAATAAAAAAAATTGGTCTTTATGGATTACCAATTTTCCACCCAAATCCTTAACCAAGTCATAACGTCTGGTATATTTGTCCAAAAATTCTTTAATATCATCATTCGCATTGTCGAAATGCGTGATTTTTTTATCTATAAATTCCCATAAATACCGTCCAATACATATGTCTAGACTCACAGACGAGATATTATCTTTGTTAAATGGATTAATTTCTAGATATCTGTTATTATCAGGGCAACAATCGCATTTGTTATTTATTAGATAGTTAATACCTTCCCCATTGACCAAATAACCTGCATATTTATTTAAGAATTTTTCCATTATATAACCACAATTAAAATTTTTAAAAAATTATAACAATTATAAATCTTAAAACAATTATTAAAAGTTATTTTTAAAATAAAGAGTATATGATAATGATGATAAACAAAATTAGATGATAACAGGAATAATTAAAAATTTGTTTATTAAAATACTCCGCCTTGATCTTTATATTCTTGGTAAGATAGAACTGAGATGACACTTTTTAAGGGATATTTCATTTTTGCCCGTCTTAGTGCTTCTTTAGCAAAATTTATGTTCTGTTTTTTAACTCTAATAAGCATAATATCTTTATTTTTGCGGTTAATTCTAACTGCTGTCCCACAGGCTTTACCAAATGCTTTTCGCATACCATCTTGAAGACGGTCAGCACCTGCAAATGCCATCATCTTGTGTTCTCGGATTACGTGGAACGGGTATAACAAAATTTTTAGATAATAATTTGAAGTGCCGACCATTTTTCGCATGTACCGGTTAGCTGCTATTCTGGCAGCTTCTAATGAGAGGTTGTTAATATTGCCTAATTCAGTAATTGTTAATTTGACGACGTAATCGAATTCTGGGTCTCTTTTACCCATGGTAAAAATTCTTATTTTAGGGTCAGGGACACCTCTAACATACATTCTTCGCATTTTTTTAGTTTTTTTCTGTTTTAAGACATATGCCTTTTTAGACAATTCTCTATAACATTTCCATGGTCTTCTTGGCATTTTTTAAGCACCTTTTTTAAGTGGATGTTGGAATTATTTTTATAAATAAATATGTTTTTTGTTTGAGTAATAATTTCAGATATCGATAACATTTTAAAAATTTTATGCATTTTAATAAAAAAACCATTAAATATTTTAAAAGATGGAATGTTGATAATAGAAACTAATATAATAAATAAGTAAAAAAAGTTTAAGTATATACTATAAGGTTTTGAAAATAATTGATAATTTACATAAAAAACTTACGACTATCTACTTTAAAACATTGATGATAAAGGACGGCTCATTATGGGCGAAAATGAAGATAAAGATGAATTTATATTACATGTAATTCAATTATTAAATCCATTAGACGATGCTCTAAATAAAATAATTTTGACCAAAAGTGTCAGGACAATATATTTTGCTCTAGCAGATTCACGAGAACGTTTGATACAATTTTTAAGTAAAAAGAAGGTAAATGAATTGGTACCAGTTCTTTTACAGATGAATGTCTGGTTAAATAGATTAACGAGGATAGAACAAGATAAAAAGATAGAATTCAATAATGTTAAGTCAATTATTCCCCAGGTGCTTAAATGGAGAAAAATAGTAAGAAATGTCTTGATTGACCTAACTAACGAAGAAAAAAAATTAAATAAAATGGAAAGTTAATTACGAGTTTTTATTTTCATTTTCAATCATTGCGATTGCTAATTGTTTTAAATTTTTATCTACATTGGGGACGGATTTTATGTAGTCAGGAGTTAGGTCTGAAAAAGTTTTACCTTCAGACATGGCATGCTCAAGAATTTTTACTAGACCAATAGTCTGAACAACTACATCCGAATTTAAAGACATTGAATTGATCCCACATTCCACAAGAAATGCAGCTAAACTTGGAAAATCGCTTGGGCCTTGTCCACATATACCGATCTTTTTATTATTTTTGTTTGCTATTTCAATTACCATTTTCAACATCTTTTTAACTGCTTCATGGCGCTCATTAAATAATGATTGTACTAGTTCACTATCTCGGTCCAGTCCTAAAGTTAATTGTGTTAAATCATTGCTACCAATTGAGAAACCATCGAAGATTTTAGAGTATACATCAGCTAAAATTACATTACTGGGAATTTCACACATTACATAAACTTCAAGTCCGTTTTCACCTTGAACAAGTCCGAAATCTTTCATGATATTTATAACTTTTTCGCCTTCTTCTGGTGTTCTACAGAATGGGATCATCACTTTTACATTGGTAAGTTTCATTTCATCTCTAACTTTTTTAAGTGCCAAGCATTCTAACCTGAACGATTCTCTATATTTTTCACTATAATATCTGGAAGCTCCTCGCCACCCGATCATGGGGTTATTTTCTTCAGGCTCAAAATATTTCCCACCAATTAAATTAGCATATTCATTAGTTTTGAAGTCAGATAATCTGACGATGACAGGGTAAGGGTGAAATGCAGCAGCGATTTTTCCAATTCCTTGAGCTAGAATATCTATAAAATATTTTGATTTGTCCTCATAACCTCTCGTTAATTTTTTGACTGTTGGTAATAGATCTTCATAATATTTTTTCATTTCCTTTAATTCTTCATCAGACCGTATCACATCAGCAAATTCTTTATCTAGATCTAAGTTTTTGGATTTACCAGTTACCCAATCTTTTATATTAGAATATTTTAAAAGGAATGTGGGGTGAATTTGTATATGTGAATTTATTATAAATTCAAGTCTTGCTAGTCCAACACCTTTATGGGGTAATTGACCTAAAATAAAAGCTTTTTCTGGAATACCAACATTCATCATTATTTGAGTTTTTGTTTCTGGAATTTTATCGAGTTCAACTTTTGATAATTCGAATTTTAATAGCCCTTCATAAACAATTCCGCGACCTTCACTACAATCAACTGTTATATTCTGACCAGCTTTTAAAATTTCAGTTGCATTTTCTGTGCCGATAACACATGGAATACCTAGTTCTCTTGATACTATCGCAGCATGACAGGTCCTTCCACCACGATCCGTGACTATTCCAGCGGCAATTTTCATAATTGGTTCAAAATCAGGATTGGTCATTTCAGTTACAAGAACTTGTCCTTTTTTGAACTTTCCAATATCTTTAACTGATGGAATTATGTTTACTGCTCCTTCGCCTATTTTAGAGCCAACTGCTTCTCCTGTAACTAAAATTTTACCATGTTCTTGTAATTTATAAAGTTCAATGAAATTTTTTCTCTGGGAATGAACTGTTTCTGGCCGAGCTTGAAGAATAAATATTTTATTCGATAGCCCGTCCAAACCCCATTCAATATCCATTGGTTTTTTATAATGATCTTCAATACGTATTACATATTCAGCTAACTCTAAAATTTGCTCATCAGACAACACAAATTTCTGGCGATCCTCCTCGGGAGTCTTCATTTCCTTGACTCCATCTTTAAAATAAATTAATTTAACATGTTTTTCTCCCAATTGTTTACTTATTATAGTTTTAGTAGGTTTAAAAACATAATATTGATCAGGAATTACCTTACCCTGTACTACATATTCCCCTAATCCATATGATCCAGTAATATAAACAACATTTGGAAATCCTGAATCAGTATCAATACTAAAAGCGACCCCTGAACAAGCCAGATCAGACCGTGCCATCATTTGGACTCCTACAGATAATGCTATACTAAAATGATCAAATCCTTTGTCGACTCGATACGAAATGGCTCTGTTGGTAAAAAGGCTTGCAAAACATTCTACCGTTTTCTCAAGAATATTATCGATTCCTTTTACATGCAAAAAGGTATCTTGTTGTCCAGCAAAAGAAGCGTCAGGCAAATCTTCAGCAGTTGCAGAACTCCTAACAGCACAATCAATATCTTCCTTTATATTTAGATCTATACTTAATTGTTTGTAGGCTTTATTGATTTCATCTTTTAATTCTTTTGGTAATTCAGCAGACCTAATAGCATTACGAATTTTTTCCCCTACTTCAGCAAGCTGCTTCATATTATGAGTATCAAGGTCTTTAAGTGTATCTTCTATTAATTTTTTTAAATTAGATTTCTCAATAAAATATCTATAAGCATATGCAGTTATTGCAAAACCGGGTGGTACTGGTACTTTGACTTTTCTGATCATTTCGCCTAAAGATGCGTTTTTACCTCCAACTAGTGGCACATCCTCAATCCCAATCTCGTCAAATGTTAAGATAAATTTTTTACTCCGCTCAGTCATTATTTTCATCTACATTTCGTTATTTTCAATTTAATTTATTTTAAAATATATTGATTATTTAAACTTTTTTTCTTTTCGGAAAATTTTTAGTTTGTGTCCATTTTTCAATGACCTTCTAAAAAAATTTGATAAATAAATTAATTTAATAGAAAAACTTCTATAAATATCTTAAACCTCTAAAAAATTCTTAAACATTTAAAGAAAATATTTTAAAAATTTAGAATAAATAAATAAATTATAAGGAACTATCGCTTTTTAATGATAACCTACTGTTCTAAATTAAAATATTTTTTCCAATTTCAAATATATTGTAGTAAACTAATTGTCTATATTGTAAAATACAACATTTTTTTCAATTTCTTTACTCCCTACGACAATTTTTCAATATTTAAAATTAATTTAAAAATTTAGTACAAATAAATCGGTTATTAAAGAATTATTGCGTTTTAAAAAGGTATAGTTAGACCAATTATTGTATTGATTTAATTTTATATCATTCATAATTTATTGTGATAAAGTTTTAAAATTAACAATATATTGAGGAGATTCAATTATAAAGTTTACTATAAAATTTGTTTGGAGTTTTTAATTATGTATATGAATATTGTTAAATCGATTAATTGAATATTATTTGTCAATATAAAAAAATACTTCTTATTATTCATAATTTATTTCATTATCATTTGAAAATTAGAGTGAAATTATTAAATTATCACCTTTATAGTTCATAAAGAAATATAAATGTTTAAATTACTTTTCTTCGAATGTTAATATAAAACCGATTAAAATAAGGATTTTCAAAAATCTTTATTTAATAAAAGATATATTACAAATATTGAAATAGATTTCACGATCTTAATAAATTTAGTAAAATATTGGTTTATATAAATATGAATATTGTTTACAAAGCCGGTACAAAATTAGTAGTTGGGCTTTGTCGGTGTTTCGGCAATAATTCCTTTATTTTATTTAGTTTTGGACGGCTTTGGAACAATAAATTTTGTATATATAATGGATGTGAATAATTTATGGAAGAAGGAGTATTTCAAAAACCAATTGTAATAGATAATGGGACAGGAATCACAAAAAATGGCTATGCAGGTGAAGACCAACCCAGATCAGTTTTCCCAACTCTAATTGGCTATCCAAAATTTACTTCAATAATGTCAGATGTAGAACATTATACTAGGGAATATTACATTGGAGAGGAAGCTTTACAACTAAGAGGTGTTTTAAGGCTATCATATCCAATTGGACACGGAATAGTGGAAGATTGGGGTGCTATGGAGAAGATTTGGCATTATACATTTTATACAGATTTACGAGTTGACCCTGCTGAGCATCCTATACTTTTAACAGAACCACCACTAAACCCAAGACCTAATAGAGAGAAAATGTGTGAAATTATGTTTGAAACATTTGGAGTTCCAGCACTTTATGTTTCAATGCAAGCAGTTCTCTCATTATATGCTTCAGGACGTACTACCGGACTTGTTTGCGACTCAGGAACAGGAGTTACACATATTGTACCAATTTATGAAGGGTTTGCTCTGACACATGCTATTTCAAGGTTAGACCTAGCAGGAAGGGATATTACTGAATACTTAATGAGGCTATTACGACAGAGAGGATATTCATTAACAACATCAGCAGAAAAAGAAATTGTTAGAGATATAAAAGAGAAATTATGTTATGTAGCACTTGACCCAGAAAAAGAATTGCGATATGCAGAAAAAGTAAGCGGAATGGAAAAATCGTATTTACTCCCAGATGGGTCCACTTTAATTATAGGTGTTGAGAGATTTTTAGCACCAGAGGTATTCTTTAACCCAGGGGCTGTGGGAAAAGAAACTCCGCCCCTTGATGAAGTAATTGTCCAAGCAGTATCGAAATGTGATATAGACTTACGAAGAGATTTATATGGTAATATCATATTATCAGGAGGTAGCTCAATGTATCAAGGACTAAAAGAGAGATTGACAAAAGAGATATCAGAGATGATACCAGACAATGTAGAAGTGAAAATTATAGCACCTCCTGAAAGAATGTATTCCGTTTGGATAGGTGGCTCAATTTTAGCCTCATTAAAGACATTTCAGAAGATGTGGGTTACTCGAAAGGAATACAATGAAATTGGTCCACCCGTAGTCCACAGGTGCTTCTAGACCTTTTTATTTTTTTTATAAAAACAAAAATTCAAGGCTTTTTTTCTTATTCAAGGTTTATTTGGGGTTAAGAAATAGAAAATATGAATAATTTTTATACTCGATTTTTTATGGCATATATGAAAATAGTTATTTATTTTTTAGCTTTTTTTTAATGAATAATTCCGATATCTGTTTATTTACATTCCCAAAATTCTTTCTAATTTTAAATAAATTATAGAAATAATAAAAAGATATAAAAATTATATTGAGAAAAATCTTTTATAGTATAAATGATGAGAAATTCGGTATATTTAACCAATTAATTCATGACTAGAAAATAACAAATTAAAAAAGTTAAATACAATGAAAAAAGAAAATTGGGGTCTAAAAAATAAAAAGAATTAGAGATAGAAATAGTAAAATTATGAGGTGTACCTTTAATTGGGAGAATATTGGATGATTGGCGCGAAAAATTCATATGAATCAAGAAGATTAATTGATGAATTTACTAAGCGTGGAATAAAGTTTGTCCAGTATAATTGGGATGAATTGGTACTACCATTAGAGAAGATTCCAAAATTCTGTTTACTACGATATTCGAGAGGTATGATGGAGAAACTGAGTATAGTTTATGTGCTTTCAATACTGGAAGAATTAGATAGAAAGGGAGTAATGTTAAGTCCATCTTTAAGTGGCATTTATCGAGAAGACAAGGTTAGTATGTATTTGTTGTGGAGGGAATATTTGGCTAATGACATTAAAATGCCAGATACGATTATTACTAAAAATATAAAAGAAGGAAAGAAATTTTTGGATAAAAAAGGTAGCATCCTTTTTAAACCTATTATTGGTGGGCTAGGAAAAAATATTATTAAAATATCTAATGAGGAGCATCTAGAAGAAATTTATAATAAATTTCAAGTGTTATATCTGCAGGAATATATAGAAAATCAAGGGTACGACATCAGGACAATTATTGTAGGAGATGATATAATAGCAAAATATGTTAGATATAACCCAAACGATTTTAGACATAATATTCATTCAGGGGGAGTTGGAAAGCGATTTGAAGAAATAAGCGAAATGGACCCGAATATCTGGAAATATGATAAGATTATTGATAAGATAATTATAAAATTAAATAAAATTACAAGTTTGGATTTAGTAGGTATAGATTTATTGCCATCAAATAGTGGAGATTTATATTTATTAGAGTGGAATTCTACTTTTGGTTTCGCTGGAGCTGAGTCAACTTTAGGTATAAATATAGCAGAAAAGATTGTAAAACATTTAATATTAAAAATAAAGGAGCAAAATATCTAAAAGGAAGAATATTTATTAAATATAAATTATATATTAAAAAAATCAATAAAAAATGTTAGACCTTTTTTAAAATAACATGTTTACCTGCTTTAACATGGTCTCCGACTTTTTTAATGATTTTAAATTTACCTACCAATTCAAATTTGAGGAGGCTTCCAAACATAATAATACCAATATTTTGCCCTCTTTTAACTTCAACTCCTGGTTTAACATAAGCTTTGCAACGCCTAGCAAAAATACCAGCTATTAATATTATTTTCATTGGTAAGCCATCGGAATCAATCATTTCAATATTGATCCTTGCATTTTTGTTTGCCGGGACAATATATTCAGAATTAATTTCGCCTTTATTAATAAAATAAATGGGGTGGTGAGATCCTTTGATACGTTCAACAGATAAAATTTTTCCGTCAGAAGGAGCTCTTTGGGTATGAACGTCAGAAGCAGCTAGTTCGATAAACATTTCCAATTTATTGCCTTCAGATTTGATTGACATAATAGTCCCATCAGTTGGAGCTAAAATACCATCGCCTTCAGGAGTTCTAGGCGGATTTCTGAAAAAGAAAGTAAAAAAAGCAGTTAAAATAAAGAGAGGTGAGAAAAACCAGCCAAAAAGCGGAAACCAATTATTGAATAGATAATTGAACAAAATAATTACGAATGTATTCACAATAAAAGAGGGAATAACAATATAAAAACCTTCTTTAGCAAACAAATTTTAATCACCTTTTAATTTATGCCATGTAATAACACCCCAAATAATATAACCAATGCAACACCAAAATGCGACAACAGACCAAGCATGGGCAATAACAAAGCCAATTGTCCATAAATTTGGGAAGAATGCAGAAATTTCAAGAATTATTATTATAGATATTATTGAGATTGTAGCTCCAATTATATAATATTGCCATAGACCTCGCTTTTTACGTACTTTTTTAGTATATCTCAAGAAATCTGCAAGATTTAAAATACCCAAGATTATCACTACAATACTAACAGTTATTGCATTTTTTAAATAATTTTCCCAAATTTGAAAACTTAAATAAAATGAATTAATAGCAACATTTCCCGTAGAAATAATTTTTTCATAAAAGTAAATTATTAGAAAATATAATATAAGAGTACTGGCGCTCATAGGAGTAACTAATCCGATATATCCTTCAGTTGTATCTTCAATATTAAACCAAGCAAGTCTTAGAACACCGCAGACGACCAGAATTCCACATGCAATTAAAAGCCAACCTCCGCCAAAAGCACTATAAATCATTACTGCTGGAGCAATAACAAATGAGACACAATCACTTAATGAATCAATTTGAACGCCAATATCATTTTCTTGCTTCATTTTCCGAGCAATAAGCCCGTCTAGAGTGTCTGTACAAATTGAAAAGAAAATAAAAAGACAAGATAGTAATATCCAATAATTATTTCTCGTTGAAAAACCTATTAATGACAATATTATTGAAACAAATGCAAAAAAGCTTCCTAACACTGTTACATAATCTTTTAATTTTAATAAATGTAATATTCTAGGCAATTAATAGATCACCAAAATTTATAGAGAATTATTTAATCTACCCCATTTTATAAAATATAACTCTTTCTGATTAAATATAATTCAATTCTTTGACAAAAAAATGTGTTAATCTATGAATTGAGAAGGTATGAGAATTAATAGAAATTTAAAAAAATATTTATATATGTAAGATTTTTGATTTTTCTTATGAAATAGATATTAATTTTAAAAAATACTTTATAGATCCAGTTTATTTGCTATAAATATATAGATAAATTTTTAATTTTAATCTAGAATATAAAAACGGATATTTGTTAAATAAATTTTAAATAATGATTTTCTATAAAATTTAAAGTTAATTGCTCAAAAAATGAATGGCGGTAAAAAATGGCAGAAATTAAATTAACACCCAAAAATTTGCCCGTCCGCATACCTCTAGAAGCTGAAAATATTAGTTGCGACTCATTTGCTGGAAAAAGTTTAGAGGAAATTAAGGGCTTACCTGTTTATCGAGGTAATAAAGAAGAAAAGTTGGGAACATATTTTGATATTTCAGGTTCTACTGCAGAAAATGCATCAGATTTGAAAATAGTGATAAATGGCGATGTAAAGAATGTAAAATACATCGGGTCAGAAATGACTGCTGGAGAGTTGTTGATTAAAGGGTCAGCAGGGTTTCATACTGCAGATAAATTAAATGGGGGCAAAGTAGTTGTTGAAGGAGATGTAGGAGATTTTAGTGCAACAGATATGAAAAAAGGAGAGTTTATAATTAAAGGGTCAGCAGGACATTACTTAGGAAGTAGTTATAGGGGAGAATGGAGCGGTATGATGGGTGGAAAAATTATAGTAGAAGGAAATGTGGGTAAAGAAACAGGGGCATGGTTAAAAGGAAAAAGTGCGATTATAGAAATAAATGGAAACGCAGACATATTTCTTGGCGTTCATCAACATCGTGGTGTTATTATTGTGAGGGGAGATGTGGGCCCGAGAGCAGGCGCTGAAATGGCAGGAGGAACAATAGTAGCACTTGGTAAAGTTGAGGAAATTTTGCCTAGTTTTAAATATTTAGAAGAAGTACCTGAAGTAGAAATTAGTGAAGGAAATAAAATTAAAGGGCCGTTTTTAAAATTTCAAGGAGACCTAGCCCAGCGGCCAGCTTCAAAACAGAAGGGAGCAATCTATGCACTTAAAGCAAAAAATCAGCATTTGTTAAAATAATAATTAAAATTATTCTCTTTTTTATTATTAATTTTAAACATTTTATCACTTGTAAATAAGATTTCAATTTTTTGTCTAATATTAGAATATTTACTGACTTTTTGAGTGTAAATAAAAAGGTTTTATTACATAAATTTGTTTTCTCCAAATGTAAAGAAATATAGAAAACTCATGTTTAACATAATAAAAATGAAAAATAAAGATTTAAAAAGTTGAAAATAAATTATATGATGATATAAATGCCTAAAAAAAATAAGGAAAAAAGATATGTAGTTATACAAATACATGATATGAATAAAATTACTACTACAAAAAGAAATGAAATTAAAGAGGGGATTATAAGGGTCAAAGGGTTATTGAAGAAAGACGAACATTGGGTTACTCAGTCATATGAGATCCCGCTTAATAATTTTGGAGTTTTTGATAGTGATATCAAAAAGAGATTAATGGAAATGTTTATGTACCCGAATTTGATTGCCAATTCAGAGACTTCAAGATTTATTAAGAAATTAGTAGACGAATATGGTGATATATTACCTTTAAAACCAAAAAATTTATTATTTAAAACAACGAGATATAAAAAGAAATTTAAAATCAAACAGAGACGTTTGAAATAATTTATTAAAATATGAATGTAGATCAATTAGAAAAAATGCTGTTGATTTTTGCTATAAATTCAGGCAATTGATCTTCAACATCAAGGGGGTCTTGTTCTCGGGGCATTTTTATTAATAAAATTGTAAGGGGGTTTAAATATTGGGCAAGTATATGACCATAGCCTTGGACATTAGTAGCTATAAAGAGGTCATTTGGTTTCACTTTAATTGTAGCATATTTTATACCGCTTAGTTGAATTGATGGTGATGATGATTGCCAATCAAGAATAAATTTTGCAATATCACTCTGAAAATCCCAGTCATGAGTTTGATAAAGAATGGTACCATTACCTTCCACATCAATCAAGGAAATTATTGAATTTAGAATTCGTTGACTTAGTTCATTAATAATATTAAGTACCATAGTCAATCTATCATCAGTAGGGGCTTGTTCTTCTAATGGGATTGGTTCAGTAGGAATTTCAGGTATTTCTTGGGGGATGTCTTGTTTTAAAGGTTCTTGGGGAATTGGTGGAACAGTAATTTGATCTTGGTGAATTTGGACTTGAGAAGTTGAGCCAAATTTGAATTTATAAGCATTTTCACTGGCTAATATTTTATTTAATAAGAGATCTCGATCTTTAGGATTTGGTAATTGGAAGATCTTATCTAGAATAATATTAATGACGGGAGTAGGAAGTTTAGGTAATTCTGATTTGATCCTAACGCGTATCATATCCTTCCCACCAAATTTATCCAAAAATTCTTCGGGAGCTACTGCTTTTTCCTCTTCAATTCCCTCTTTCAATTTACCAAAAATATTTTCATATTCTTTCTTTATTTGATTATCATCTTGAACATTTTTAATTTTATTTTTTAATTCTACTAATTTCATATATTGATCGAGTTTAAGAGTAATCCAACCTTTTTCTTCATATTCAATAATAGTCTTTAGAACTTTACTAATAGGCAATTTTGTTGCTAAATAAATATCTTCAATAGTTTTTTGACCATCACAATTTTGTAAAATATTTTTAATATCGTCTGGTAAATTACTAAAAAATGAAATATTCTTAATACATACAGGTTGGATAATTTTTTTCTCAGTTTCTTTCTTTATCTCATGTGTAATCTCTTTTAGAGGAATTTTAGGATAAATTTCTACGATTTTATTTTTTTTCATATCTTCTAAAATGTCTATTACTTTTTCATAATCGATATTTACTTCGTCAGAAATTTCTTTAACAGTCCGAGTCCCATCACATAAAAGGTTTATATCATATTTTTTCTTACTGATCATACCAAGTCGAACTGCAGTTTCTGGAAATTTTTTAATACTTAAAGGTTGAAATTCGGGAGTATCACCTTCATATTCTATTTTTATCCATCCTTTTTTTTCGTATTTTTTTAGAATTTCAACTACTAAATTCCAATCAAAATTAGTTAATGCCACAATATCAGAAATAGTATTTTCCCCATTGCTACAATTTTTTAAGACTTCATATTCGTCATCAGATATACCTAACGTAAGAGAGACATTTTGAATTAATTTAGGTATAAATCTTGTTACCATACTTTTACCTCTTTTATTTTATTTATCCTAAAGATCACTCTTTATGATTGAGTTAAGTATGAAATATTAATTTACTTAAAACAAATTTCAGCATTTTTTTGAATTTAATTATTAAATTTAATTTTGTTTTTAAGATTTAAATATTATATGGGTTATAACAAAGTTGATAAAATTATAGAATAAATTAATTAAAATAATTAATAAAATATTTTTATGTAAATTCTGGAAATTTTGTTAAAAAAAGGAATTAATATTAATAAGAGAATTGGATAATAAATAGATTTATGTATTGAATAGAAATATTATAAGAAATAGGAACTTGAAATGAAAATAGCATTTGTTTCATCAGAAGTTTTTCCATTTATAAAAACTGGGGGACTTGCAGATGTATCTGAGGCGCTTCCAAAAGCGATTTATGGTTTAGGACATAATATTAAGATTTTTTTACCAAAATATAAACAGATCAATAATGAGAAATTTAATTTAAAGGTTGTTAAGGAGAAACTACATGTCCCAATTTTTAATTTAAACGCAAAAATTTTTTGGACGAAATTACCCGGGACAGATATTGACGTTTATTTAATTGGTAATGATAAATTCTACAATAGAGATCAAATTTATAACGATTATCAAGATAATCTTGAACGATTTGCTTTTTTTTCTTTAACAGTATTAGAATTATTAAAATATTTAAAATATAAGCCAAAAATTATTCATTGCAACGATTGGCAGAGTGCATTAATACCTGTTTATTTGAAAACTATATATAAAAAGGATGTATTCTTCAGAAGTTCACGTATATTATTTACAATACATAATCTTGGATATCAGGGTATTTTTGACAAATCTAAATACGCTAATTTAGGTTTAGATAAAAAATATTTTCATTATAAATATTTAGAATTTTACGATAAAATTAATTTATTAAAAGGGGGAATTGTATTTTCTGATTTACTGAATACAGTAAGCAAAACATATTCTTTAGAAATTCAAAAACCAGAATTTGGATTTGGGTTGGACGGAGTTTTAAGAGAGAGAAAAGCAGATTTGTACGGTATTCTAAATGGAATAGATTATGATATATGGAATCCGATGACTGATCCATATATTTGGAGAAATTATGGAATAAATAGTATCGAAAATAAATATTATAATAAATTAAAATTGCAAGATATAAATGGACTTCCAAAAAAGGATTTACCATTGATAAGTATTATTTCAAGATTAGTATCTCAAAAAGGGCTAGACCTCATAGTGAAAATTATTGATGTATTACCCGAGTTTGATTTACAATTAGTAATATTAGGAGAAGGATCAAAGGAATATGAGGAAATTTTACTTAAGGCAAGTAAAGATTATCCAGATATTATAAGCGCAAACATTGAATTTAATATTAAGAAGGCACATCAAATTGAAGCGGGTTCGGATATATTTTTAATGCCATCATTTTATGAACCATGTGGATTAAATCAGATGATTAGTTTACGATATGGTACTATACCAATTGTTAGAAAAGTAGGGGGGTTAGCAGATAGCGTTAAAGATATTGATGAAGAAATAAATGGAAATGGATTCGTATTCCAAGATTATACTGCAATAGACCTTTTAAAGACAATTATAAGAGCGCTTAAAATATATAAAAATAAAAATTTGTGGAAAAAAATAATAAGAGAAGGTATGCAAACCGATTTCTCGTTTAAAAATTCAGCCAAAAAATACGAAAAATTATACTATAAATTGATCACAAAATTATAATTCACGAAATTTAATATAAATATGTATAAAAATTCATTGCCCGTGGATGTATAAATGGAATATAAAAAAGAAAAATATATGATTAATAATAGAATTGTAGCTGGAGCTAATATAGATATTATTCCAGAATTATCAGCAACATTAGGAGTTTCATATGGAACATTTTTAAAAAATAAAGGAGTAATTGTCTTAGCTAGAGATTATAGGGCAGATAGTAGGATGCTAAAAAGAGCATTTGTTTCAGGACTGATGTCGGCGGGAGTTAATGTCTTAGATATTCATTCTGCATCGACAAATGTATTAAGATTTACAATTAGACGATTTGGGGCTAGCGGAGGAGTAATGTTTACTGCAGGTCATTTATATGAGGGAAAGACCTCAATTAAATTTTATAATTCACATGGAATCGAATATGGACAAGATTTCTTTACGCAAATTTTCGATATTATCAATAAAAAGAAAATTATTCGAGTTCACCCCCATGAAGTTGGTCAAATATCGACTTCAGGAGAGATTCATTCTATTTATCACAAATCTATGAGACAATTTATTGATAGTAAATTAATATCGAAAGGGAATATAAGGTTAGTTATGGATTGTGCCAATGGTCCTATAGGAATTACAGCACCACCATTATTTAGTAGTCTAGATATCGATGTTATTGCTATAAATACTTTTGTACCGTATAAGAACACCCGTATTCTTCCAAATATAAATTCCATTCGAAAAATGTCGCGAATTATAGGTTCTGCTGACGCTGATTTTGGAGTTGCTTTTGATGCTGATGCTTCAAGAGCTATCTTTTTTGATGAAAGTGGTGCAGTTATTGATTCAGATTTATTAATAACATTATTTTTCACTGATTTAATAAATAAAGACATAAAAAATCCAATAGTAATAACTTCACAGACTACCACGAGAATATTAGATGAGATAGCAAATGAATATAATATAAAATTAATTAGAGTTGAGAATATCCCTGGACATATAAGTAATAATATCAGATTAAAAATGGCTAATTTAGGTATCTCAGATGGGGGGAAAGTAAGATTTCCAATTTACGCTCCGTTTACAGATACCATTTTAGTTGCTTTAAAATTATGCGAATTGATTGCAAGGTCGGGAGAAAAATTGAGTTCATTAATTTCTCAATGTAGTCAATCTATAAAAATACAAAAAGATCTGGTGGTAGATCAAGATGTTTTTTACAATTATCCTAAATATTTAGAAAAACTAAAAGGAAAGGCAGAAAAAATTATTGATATGTTATTTGGATCAAAGGTCTTTTTTGGAAAAGAGATAGGGTTTATTACAATAACACCATTAGTATATTTTGATAGACTGCGACTTAGCGCAGAATTGACAGATAAGGCAAATGCCTCAGAAATTTTTGATTTAGTAGAATCGGTATTAAAAGTTTAACCATAAATTAACTATTTATTAAGATAATTTAGAATTGGGTTCAATTACAACATTTTTATTTATATTATAATTATCAGGTATTTCTGAGTGAGCTCCTATAATACAATTATATAGTTTAATATTGTCTCCAATTAAAACATCATTACAGATGATGCAGTCTTCAGAAATACAATTTTTTCCGATTATTGTATTATCCCAAATTATAGTATCTTGGAATATAGAGCCAGATTTAATTGTAGAATTATCGCCAATGACTACACGCTCTTTTAAAACAACATCTTTCTCAATTTTTACATTATTTCCTATTGTGATTAATTCTTTTTCAATATTAACATCATTGTCAATTTGACAGCCCTTGCCTATCCAAATATTTTCCATAATTTCATTTCCAGGAGGTAATATAGGCCATGCCCATTTTCTCATTAGGTCCCAATTAGTCCATTTATAAGTTGTTGGATTTCCTGCGTCCATCCAATAATATTTCTTAATATATCCATATAAGTTATATTCTCGTTCTAGTAAATAAGGAAATACATTTTTTCCAAAATCCATCAAGTCGACTTTTTTAAGGATGTCCAAAATCTCATTTTTAAAAATATAAAGTCCGGTATTTATCAAATTAGTATAGAGGAAAACCGAACCTTTATGAGAGTCCATAATACTAGAAATTACTAATTCTTTATATCCTGGCTTTTCGAGGAACATATATATTTTTTGGTTTTTATCAAGTAAGATAACTCCGAATCTCTGAGGTTGGTTAGTAGAGGTCATACTTATAGTAGCAAAAGCATTTTTTTCCTCAAAAAAACGTATGTTATCTTTAAGGTTTATATTTGTAATTATATCTGCCATCGAGACAATAATATTTTCGCCTTCAATATAATCAGAAACTTTTCTTACTGCATCTGCTGTATCAAGAGGTTCTACATCTGGGATTTGTATTCGCACATTACCCCAATCCTTGGATTTTACGTAATCAATAATTTGATCTCCTAAATATCTAACCACAATAATAATATCATCTATTCCATTATATCGTAGTAAGTCTATAGCATAATGAATCATGGGCTTATTGACGACGGGAATTAATGGTTTGGGTTTAAGTGTTGTTAGGGGTCTTAGTCTAGAGCCTATACCTCCTGCTAAAATTATTGCAGTATATTTTTTCATATATATACACTATTTATTGCCCATTTTTATATACATTTAATAAGATATTAAAGTTTTTTTCAGCCCCGGCATCTATATTTAATTTTTTAACAAGTGTCATACATGTCCCTTGATATGATGGATTTTTTGTACCATCTGTACTTATAAAGGAAATGAGTGGATAACCAAAAAATAAACATTCTTCACTTATTTTTATATCAAAACTCAATTTTAAATCTTTTGAACTTATTCTTATTTCATTTGTATTAAATTGTTGGTTTAAATCAGCCGGAAAATCATTGCCAGGAATATTAATATTAGTTTGTGAAAGATCTCCACTTAAATAAAATGGAATTTCAGTTAGATAGTTAATTTCCAGGTCTTTTTCACTTAAATTTTGAATTTTGTATTTAACGAGAATTTCATGATTTTTCTCCAGAACCTCAATACTTTTTGAGATTTTTATTTTAAAAACATAGTCATTTAATTTAATTTCGCCAGATTTCCATAAAAATGCGATAATTTTATCATTATCTTGTTTAATTGAGTGCTCATATTGAGAGTCGACAAAATTACCTAATTCATTATAGGCATCATTAATAATAAGTTCTTGAGTCAAGGAATCGCTAGTAAAATGATCCATAAATGCATATTTTCTCCATCTATCAAATGGTAATTGAACATTTTCGTCATGATAAGCTTCTCTTCTACGTTGAAGGACGTTCAAAATATTTTGTTGGGTCTCTTTTTCATCAATTTCAAAAATGCTACCCCCGTGAAAACAATCAATATAGACGTTAAGCATATTTGTTTCCATTAAAATTTCATTTCGACCGCAAAAATTGATATCATATTCCCTGATACTTGGTGTAATTGGATTTTTATAACTAAACATTATATTTTCTACAATTTTTTCAGCTTTGATCAAGTGGTGATAAACAGCTTGCCGCATAAAGCCAAAATATATTCCGCCAAATTGTCCATGCCAATAGCAGTCGTTACATTGTGCTCTATATATATGATCCCACGCATTTTTTATAGCTTCAATTTTTTCTCCTTTATAGTCTAGTCCATATAAACTTTCAACAAGCTTTAATTTATCCCGGATATATAACATTTTCTTATGCATTGCGTTTGATTCATAATATTTTATTAGAAATCCTCTCCAGAAACCACCTTTAACAAACTCTAAAATGTCTTTAGAATATGGGATTTCATTATTTTTTGCCTTTTGTATTAAATTTTCCAACCTTTTTCTAGCATGAGTAGGTAATACCCAATATGACATTTTATCATAAGAAGCAGTAGGCATATAAATTAATCCACGAGGTTTATATTTCTGTAAATATTCATTAATTGTAATTATATTAAGCCAATCTGAATCTTCTAGTAATTCAAAAAATTTGGGTAGCCAAGGTGTTCCATCATAGCCAGTTCCAAAACAAATATCATAAGTTGTCCTATCACCAGCTGGCCAAACGCCCATTTTTTCCGCGTCATCAATCAAAGTAATTAATCGGTCGCCTTTATCAGTTTGGTATTTAGAAAGGTATTCTATTGTAACCTCAGCTTTTTTCCATGGGGTAAGATACCTCAATGGTTCATTAATTGGAACGACTGTAATTTTAGATCCTTGTTCTTCAGTTATATATGGATAAAAAGTATCTATTTCAGATAGCCCATTTGCCTTAATATGAAAATCGTCGATTAAAATATATTTTAATTTAGCTAATTCAAGAATTCTTGGTAAATGTGGCTCCCAAACTCTCTCTGCAAGCCAAAATCCATAAGATTCAAGGTTAAAATTAGTTTTTATAAAATCCTTTAACTTATTTATTTGAGCTAATTTGTCTTCGTCTGGTATTACTGCAAAAATTGGCTCATAAAAACCACCTGAAAGGATTTCTATTTGATTTCTTTTACCTAAATCTTTTATTAAATCAATATATTCAGGATGTTTTCTCATTAACCACTCCAATAATCCGCCACTAAAATGAAGCCCACATTTAATTTTAGGATGGTCGAAAATTGTGTTAAGTAACGGTAAATACGAATTTTCATAAGCAAATTGAATAACGTGATCAAAATTGTCAACTGGCTGATGAAAATGAAAGACTATAGAAAAATTTAATTTCTTATTGATTATTATCACCCAAAATTTATTAAATATAAATTTAATTGAATAACAAATACACCGATTATTTAAATTTCAATATTATTAATGTAAAAAATATAATAAATAAAAAATTTTTTCAATTATATTTCTGGGTAAATTTAAGAAATATGTTTTTTTAATGTTCACCTCAATATTTCTTATTTTATTGAAAAATTTTAATATTAATTTTTTTTTCTTTTTGAGAAAAATTGTTAATTTTATTTTTTATCTGAACAATTTTATTTATTTTGACCTTCTTTATGGACGGACTTGGAGGTGGACGAGCAACTGAATATAATTGAACTAAATCGGGGCAGATTAAATCATATGCTTTAGACAAATTCTTCAAATTTTCATCATTTAAATTATTTATAGTACCATCGATCAACATTGTCTGAATTATTAATTTGTTGGTAGGATATTTATCCTTATAATTTTTTAGTCCAGCTATAATTTTTGAGATGTGAGGTACTGAGAAATGTGGATTATTTATAAGTATAAAATCTCTTTGAGTTGCTACGTCCAATTTCGCAATTATTTTATCCGTTTTTGCCAATTTATTACATATTTGGTCGTCTAATATTGTTGAAGAATTTGTAAATATCGAGATTGGAGTTTTAATTCCTAAACAATCTCGAACATGTTTAATCAAATCAATTATTTCTGCTAAATCTGAAATTAAGGTCGGTTCACCATTATATCCAATGGTAATTGAGTCTAAATTTTGCTCAATTTTTAATATCCGTGTTAATTTTTCTTTAATTGTTTTGTGAAATTTGGCTATTGAAATTCTTTTATTTACTGAAGAATACCCTTTTGGATTTGTCCGACCAATTTCACAATAGATACAATCGAATGTACATACTTTATATTTATTTTGAGCAAGTAAATCAATTCCAAGAGATAGACCTAACCTTCTTGATAAAAATGGACCATAAATAAAATGTTGCATATCAATAAAAATATGTAGGATAAGTATTATAAAAATAGTTATGTCAATTAAAAAGTACGACCGCCAAATATATTTATCAAGTATTTTTGAATTACAATAATATTTATGAACTGAAAGATTGTGATTTTTGATAAATAACAAATGTTTTTGCAGTATTTCAATCATAATTAATTTAAAAATTAGATATAAAGGTTAAAAATTTAATAAAAGGATGAATTAAATATATCATATAAAGGATATAAAAGCAAAATTCATGAAATTGCGCATTTAATATTAAAAAATTTTATTTTGAATTCATAATTAAGTGAAGATCTATGACGCAAAAAAAAATTAAAGTATTGATAGTTGGGACAGGTAGAATTTCAGATTTAAATGCCTTGGGATATTTACAAAATGACGATGCTGAAGTTTATGCGGTATGTGACTTAAAATATAAAAGAGCAAAAAGGCGGGCAGATAAATGGGGCGCTAAGGTAATATATACCGATTATACCGATGCATTAAAAGACGAAAACATTGATTTAGTTGAGATTTTGACACCACATGCATTACATGAAAAAATGGTAATAGAAGCATGTGAAGCTGGAAAACATGTCAGCGTCCAAAAGCCGCCTACGTTGACACTTAATCAAATGGACAATATGATAAAGGCGGCTAGAAAAAACGGAGTAAAGTTTAAAGTTTTTGAGAACTTTAGGTTTCATCCACCATATATGTTTGCAATGGACTTGATTAAAAAAGGAGTAATTGGTGATGCTATGACAGTAAATTATCGGATGTGGATGGCTCAAAATCCACTATCAATGTGGAAAGTCCCTCTTTTAACTTGGCAATGGAGAATTCAAGAAAAACATAATTATAAATTACCTACTTTATTTGATGATGGATATCATAAACATAGTATAATTCATATGTTTTTTTCACCGCACAAAATAAGGAGTGTTCAAGCTTGGAAGGGAGGTTTTAGAATTTATAATTTAATAAAAATAGATACTCCAGCAGTTGTAATTTATAAGGTATCAAAAACAAAATATGGCACATGGAATAGTTCGATGGGTACGAAACTACCCATAAAATCAGATTATTATGGATGTGATGAATATGTAGAAGTCCAAGGTGAAAAAGGAATAATTTTTATAAATGGATGTACTGGAAATATGTTTGTAGGGGCTACTTGTGGTGGGCCAGGTGAGCCGGGGGTTTATTGGATTGATGAAAATGGTGATTGGCATTGCGAAAATAAAATGGAAACCAATTGGAAATATAGCTTTATTAATTCGACAAACCATTTTATTAAATGCATTAAAGAAGACTGTACTCCCATATTAAACGGAAAAGACGCACGAGAAATATTACAAATAGCATTAGCAATGGTCAAATCTCTTAGATCAAATAATATTGACATACCTGTTAATACAATTAAAAATGGTATTGAATAAATTTAAAAACAAAAAATTATGGCACATTTTTTTGAATATTACCTATTTTTAACTATTTTCAATAAATAACTTTATCAATTAAAGAAATACAAAAATTCTGAGTAGAATCGTTTAAGTTGTCTAATTTAGCGTTTTAATCGATATTTATTTTCAAATACATCCTTAAAATCATTTTTCAAACCAATTTTCAATTATAATTTTATTTTTAATTGATAGTTAAGTAGTAAATCAATTGATCTAAAATGATTATTGAGTAAGTAAAACAAACCTTTAAATTTAGAATTGTCCAATATTTTTTAAAGATGTCCTCAATTGATAATAATCTTAATTATAAGCAGAGTATTAATTATATTATAAAAGAACATTTAGAAGATTTATATAAAGATGAACCTGAAATAGTAGCGGCAGCAGTATTTGATAGATTCACATTGGATTGTCTATATCAATCAAGTAATTGGAACATAATCTCAGAAATTAGAAATTTTATAATTGATTGGCAAAAAAATTCTCAAGAAATCTTTTTACAAGGAATTAAATATACGGTTTTGCAGTCAACTGATGATAAATTAATTGCTACAAACATATATAATGAAGGATCAATTGTTGCAATCCTTGACGACCTCATATTAATTATTTATATTGCCCCAGAGGGAAGCCCGGGTATTCTTTATATCCCTATTGCTGAATGTTTTAAAAAAATTCTTGACGAAATTATGATTTATAAAAATAGCTTATGAACTAATCAATCTTATTCTGAAAGTTCAAAAATATCTTCTTTTTTAAATTTAATATTACATCTTGGGCATCCATCTCTTCTTCCCCATGCCACTTTCCAGTGCATTATTAACCCACATTTTGGACATGTGTAATATTCTTTTTTAGGTTTTAGCTCCTTGAGTTTATGTATTTTTAAATCCTTTTCAAAATCCTTTTTTCTCTCAATTGCATTTAAACGTCTTTTTTCAGAATCAATTTTTTTCTGCCTTTTTTTCTCTTCTTCAGGAAATAATTTACTTTGTTTGATATAATCCACCTTAAATATTATCTGAGAATTTAAAATTATAATTATAAATTTCTATTATATAAACCATTTGAAATATCTTATCTTTGATTTTGTCCAGTTTGACAATAAAATTGACCAATCTTTTCTATCTTTAGAAGGTAAGAATTAAATAATATATTGATTCTTCAAATATATTTTCGAAAATTGAAATCCTCTTTAATATGTTTGATTTGATAGATTCTAATATATGAAATTTGATTGAATTATAAAAATTAATATGTAAAAAATTGATTTAATATTTTTTTATTTTTGTCCAATTAAAAGATTAACTTGAAGATATAAAATCATTTAAATAATTTATAAATGTTTTTAGGTTTTAAATTGAATTTCAATAATTTTATTTGATATCAATTAATATATTCTTTTTATCTTAACGAATCATTTCTTTTTTTTTTCTAAAGTAAAAAGGAAAATTCTAAAATATTTGATTAATCATAAAAAACACTAATGATTTATAAAAAAAATTTAGATAATAACGAAATTTTGGAATTATTAAAGAAATTTAAAGAAAAAATCCTTAAAAGAATAGATATTGAAGAATTAAAAAAGAATAATAATTTATGGAAACTAAATATTAGTAATTACATTTCAAACGAGGATAATACCAACTTTTTTTTAGATAATTTAATAATTTTTTATATTAATGATTATCTAATAAATAAATTATTTATTGAAATAACTAATCCCCCATTAAAAAATTTAAAAAATATGTATAACTCTTCTATTTTGCCCAATTTTAGTATTTTATTATCTTTAAAGGATCGTTTAAATTGGTCTGAGATATTTGAGAGAGAAATATTTGAGAAAAAAAACAATAAATTCACTAAAGAATATTTAAAAGTGATCGACTTTTACTATGAAAATTTTGTACTTCAAGATAAAAGAAAAATTTATGGACTATTTTCAACTCCAGAATTTATATGTAATTATATTTTAAGTCAAATTCCAATATTAAAGTTAAATAATGAATTAAAAATTTTAGATAATTCTTGTGGTATAGGTAAATTTCTTTTAAATACTATAAATTATTTATTAAAAATAAAAAATAATGAAAAAACAGTTAAAGACCATAAAAATATTTATTTAACAGGAATTGATATTAATCCTGTAGCTCTCCAGATATTTTTGTTGAATTTTATTTATAATATAAAAAATAATGATGAGTTTAGTCTAAATTTGTTTAACAAGGATGCTCTAATTTTTCAGAATCTGGAAAAATATGATGTTGTTATTGGTAATCCACCTTATTATATTATAGCCAAGAATTTAAGAAATTCGAAACAGCATCGATTAAAACGATCGCATAGGACATATATTTCAAAAAATGTCCTTAAAGAATATAGCAATTATTTTTCCTTTAATGAAAAGCAAGTTAATATTTTTAATTTGTTTATAGAACATGGAATTTTAAATTTAAAAGAAGGGGGTTATTTGGGTTTTATTGTTCCAGATATTATATTAACAGGGATGACATCAAAATTAATTAGAAAATTTATTTTGGACAATTGTTGTATTGACCAAATTGTAAAAATAAATGGAAGTATCTTTAAAGATGGAGGGGTCTCAAATGTAATTTTAATATTGAAAAAGACACAAAATGAAGTTGAAAGAATAACAAATAATATAAAAATCATATTTGTTTCTTCTAAGGAGTTAAAAAAAGGTGTTTTTCGAGTTTCACATAGAATTAGACAAAATAATTTTATGGAATTTCCAAACTACAATTTTGCAATTAATATTAGACCAAATGATTGGGATGAAATTAAGGTCATTCTTAATAAATTGAAAAAAAATGAATTAATTAAATTAAAAAAAATATCTAAAATTTCAAGAGGAATTGAAATTGGTAAGTCAAATTCCAAGATTATTTCAAAAGAAGATATAAAAAGGAACCCTAATTTGAATAAAAATCCAAATTTAGTAAAAGTTGTTTCAATAGATAATATTTTGAGTTATAAAATAGATTATAAAAATAAAAGATTTCCAGAAAAATATATTGTTTTCGAGCCAGATAATTTAAGAATTTACAAAAATAAAAGTAATTATAGAACACCTAAGATCCTTATAAAAAGAATTTCTAAAAAAATAATTGCTGCACTGGACTTTAAGGAGAATTATTATTGCCTTGATTCGGTACAGATATTACAATTAACATCAAATACTAATTATAATATTTATTTTTTATTAGCCGTATTAAATTCAGAAATTTTTAATAAATATTATCAATTAATTTATGGAAATTATAAAAAATTATTTACACGAGTTAATAAAAGTTATTTAATAGATTTACCAATTCCTAAAGTTAATATTGAAGAGCAAAATGAAATTGCATCTATAGTAAAAGAATTATTAAAGTTTGAAAATATAAAATCAAATGAATTTAAAGAATTGAAAAAGGAAATAGATAAGAGAATTCAATATCATTATTTGGACATGTATGGTTAAAAAATTTGATGGACGGAAAATATATGTATGACGATAGATATGATGCAGGAAAAAAGCTTGTCGATTTATTAAAAAATTATAAAGAAAAAGATATTAGAGTAATTGCAATACCTAATGGTGGCGTTCCGGTGGCTGCAGAAATTGTTGAAGAACTTGGAGGAAAGATGACTTTATTGGTTGTAAGAAAATTACAGATACCATATAATCCTGAAGCAGGGTTTGGCGCGGTAACAATGGATGGGATGGTAATTTTCAATGATAAATTGTTAAATTATTTACATCTAACACGATTTCAGATAGAACAAATAATTGTAAAAACAAAAGCAGATATATATGACCGCATTAAATACTATGGGATTGATTATACAGACTTCAGAAAAAAAGTTAAAGATAAAATTGTGGTAATGGTAGATGATGGACTTGCAAGTGGTTATACAATGCTTGCTGGAGTTAAATCAGTTATAAATTATAATCCTTCAGAAGTAGTTATTGCAGTCCCAACTGCACCAAAATCAAGTGTTGAATTGTTATCAGATTATGCAAAAGTAATTTGCCCAAATATTAGGGATGTTTCATATTTTGCCGTTGCTGATGCATATAAACATTGGCGAGATTTAAATAATGATGAAGTTTTGAAAATTATTAAAAAATTGAGAGCAGAAAATTTTTACTTTTAAAATTATTTTCTCAAAAATCAGCCGATTAAATTTTTATAATTAATTTATTACATTACAATAAAAAATAAACAATATTATAGGTATATTCAGATGGCTTTAGGAATTACTGAATGGACAATCTTGCTTATAACAATAGCATTTGGAATATTAGTGATATTATTTACAATTCAAATGATAAGATATCACAAAACAGCGTGGTCATTTTTGATAAGTTTGACATTTGGATTTTTAGCTGGATTGGTAGCGATTATTAATGAATTATTTTTCTCAAGTTATACAAATATTAGTAATTTTTTCCAATCATTACATTTAAATTTGTATGGACTTCATTTCTTTTTCTTTTATATCTTTTTTGAGCAATTAATATCAAAAAAACTTAATTCTATAAGACTTTCGATTATGACGGGCTTTTTAATAATACAAACAATTGGATTATGGCAAGTATTTTATTGCCGGGTTAATTCACTCAATGCAGATATTGCTTGGGTTCTTGCGGATATTGGATATTGGACGCCAGCTTTATTTGTATATTTAGGAATGGGTTCAGTTATTTATATAAAGACATATATTTATACAAAAGAAAAAATGCCAATAATATTATTTGTAGCATTAGTTTTTGTTAGTTTTGGGTTTATAATTTCTTTATTAAACGATATGTACTTTATTTTAAATGTATTTACAATATCGATCCCAAAACCTGATTTAATAAATGATTTATCAAATTATGCAAATATATTCCCATTCATTGGAATAATTATGTTTGTAATTACTTACTTAAGTAATATAAATTATCTTTATAGATTACCGAATGATAATTATTTGCTAATGGTACTTGAAAAATCAGGTACTCCTTTATATTCAGTTCGGTTTAAGACTCGTAAAAAAATTAACGTAGAAGAGGTTTTATTGTCAGGGATGATATCAGCCATAAATAATGTGTTTAAAGAAATTTTTAAAGAAGAAACAGCAATAAGTGAAATTTCAAGCAAGAGGCTTAGTATCCTAATGGAAACAGGAGAAAAAACTGTAGCACTATTAATAACTGATAAAGTTACTTATTTTTTAGATAAAGCATTAATTTTATTTTTAAAGAATTTTGAGTTAAAATTTCAGAAAGAAATTAAAAATGATGTTAGAGATTTAATGGTATTTGAGAAAGCTACTGAATTATTAGCCCCAATTTTTCCATTTTTTATAATAGAAAAAGTTTCTGAGTAGATTAAAATTTTTTATTTTCGATGAACTCTATGTACGACTAATTAGATAAATGAAACAATTAATAAAAAAAATTAAAATATCGACAAAAAAACAAAAACGATTAAAGTTAGTTTACTATTAAATAATTTTATCTAAACTTTTTAGGTAATAATTTTGGATGCTAATCAGAAGTTAACGGTATTAGGTGCTGCAGCTAAATATGATATTTGTCAATCAAGTTATTCTTATCGAAAAACTAAGCAAAAGAATAGAATAGGGAATGTACTTCCTTCTGGATTATGTCATTCAGTATTACCAGATGGAAGGCGCGTTTGCTTATTAAAAGTTTTGTATACAAACAAATGTATACATGATTGTAAGTATTGTTTAAATTCTACAAATATGAGCCACGCGTATCAGAAGGCTAAAATATCATTTGAGCCAGAGGAACTATCAAAATTATTTTTGAATTATTATATAAGAAATTATGTGGAAGGATTGTTTTTATCATCTGCTGTCTGTGGAGATGTCGAAAAATCAATGATGAGAATGCTGGAAACAGTGCATATTTTAAGAGAAAAATACAATTTTAGGGGATATATTCATTTGAAAATATTACCTGGAACATCTTATTCGTTAATTAAAGAAGCAGCCTTGATAGCCGATAGGATAAGCATAAATTTAGAGGCACCAAATAGATCAAGATTTAGCGATCTAAGTTCAACAAAAGAATATAAGACAGATATACTTACAAGATTATCATGGATTAAAGGGTTAAAAAATAAAAGAACTTATGAAAATAGAGATAGAAAATATATACCTTCTGGATTTACAACTCAATATGTAGTAGGTGCAGCAAATGAATCTGATTTTGAAATTTTGAAAATGAATAATTGGTGTTATCAAAAATTAAATTTAAACAGAGGATATTATTCGGCATTTATGCCCATAAAAGGAACACCTTTGGAGAATTATAATGCAACACCATCAATTAGAGAACATAGATTGTATCAATGTGATTGGTTGTTAAGAATCTATAAATTTAAATTTAACGAATTGTATTTTGATGAAAAACACAATATACCACTTGATAAAGACCCGAAAATTTATTCGGCACAGAAATTTCATTCAGATTTATTTCCACTTGAAGTTAATGAGGCTAATTTAGAAGATCTATTGAAGGTACCAGGGATTGGACCATTATCCGCTAAAAGAATTTATAGATTTATAAAAGATGGAAAAAACAAAATTACTTCATTTGTTCAATTAAAAAATATGGGAGTTATAATCAAGCGTGCCAAGCCATTTATCCTAGTAAATGGTAAGCGTCAATCATCTCTTGATGAGTATTTTTCTCAAAAATATGTTACAAATATTAAATATTAGGAACATTAAATGTCGGGTCAAAAAAATTGAGTTACAATTTAAAACTATTTAGAAATGATATTAATAATCTAATTTTTTGGGCAAAACGCCATAAAAATGCGAAAAATTCAAATTTAATTGAAAAAATTATGACTAATTACGTTAAAAATCCGGATTTATTTATAAATAAAGTTTCCTTAGAAGCTAAAAACCTTTATAAAATGGCTGGAGAGGTCGCAACTGAATTTCATAGAGTTAAAGGGTGGGCACATTTTGAATTATTCCCTGAAATGATACTTATGTCCACAATAAATTCGGAACATGATATCTATGACTTACTTTTAGGTTTTTTCTGCAATAGATTTCCGGAATTTTTTATCTGCCTAAAAAATAAATTTCAAATTTATTTAGGGACCAAAAAAACAGATATTAAAATAAATTATAGACGGTTTAAAAAGAAATTTTACATCTTAAATGAGAAAGAATTTGATACTTTTTTAAAATTTATTAAAAAAAATACATCTAAAAGAATTAATCTTGGAAAATTCAGTAAAAATGACTGGAAATATTACTATAATTCACAATATATCCAAGAAAAAAGGAATGTAAAATTTGCAAAAAATCTTATGCCATTAAAAATGCAGAAAATTTTAAATCTAGACCATGAATTCAACATTTTTAAAAAAGAAGAGAGAAAAACTATTAAAAAAATTACAGATTATTTTGAATAGATTTTATTAATGATAAGATGATTTATTTATTTAAAAATTAATAATCAAATTGATAAATAACATGTATTCTCAAATAAGGTCGATCTTGAAAAGTAATGGAATTAAATTATCAAAATTAAAATCCCAGCATTTCTTAATAAATAAGGATATATTATTAAAAGAAGTAGAGGCAGGAAATTTAGTAAGTAATGACAGAGTAATTGAAATTGGAGCAGGTATTGGAAATTTAACGAGAATTTTAGCTGAGAAAGTAAAACATGTAACTGCGATTGAAATAGATAAAGAACTTGTAAAAATATTAAGAAAAGAATTAATTGAATATAATAATGTAGAAATAGTAAATGAAAATGTTCTAAAACTAGAAGATTCAATTTTTAAAAATAAAAAAATAATATCAAATCCGCCATATAATATTTCCTCACCTTTATTACTTAAAATTATACGAAGCCAATACAAGGACTGTGTAATAACTTTTCAGTTAGAATTTGGGCAGAGATTATTTGCCAAGCCGAATTCTGCAAATTATAGTAGGTTAACAGTCAGAGTTAATTATAATACTAATATAAAATATATTATGAATATATCAAGGAAAAATTTTTATCCAATTCCCCAGGTAGACTCTATTCTGTTAAAAATTATGCCTAAAACGCCAGTGATCCATGTTGAAAATGAAGATCGATATTTTTATTTAGTAAATAAATTATTCAACCATAAAAATCAATTAGTACAAAAGGTCATGAAGAATAGACTAAAAAGAATGAAACTTGATCGGAAATTTATAGATAATTTTATTGAAAAATTGCCATATAGGGAATTAAGAGTACGAAATCTTGATAATTCAAAAATTAAGGAGATATTTGATTATTTAAATGAATATAATACTGAGTTGAAAGAATATTGGAATATTTAGGACTTAAATTCGAAATTTTAGATCAAGTTTATGAGCCATGTGATGACAGTTTTTTATTTGCGGAAAATTTGGAGATAAACAAGGGGGATTTTGTTTTAGAGGTAGGGACAGGGTGTGGATTATTATCGATTATAGCTGCGGCGAGAGGGGCACATGTAATTAGTATAGATATTTCGCCTATAGCAATTAAATGTGCATTAAAAAATTCCAGATTAAATAAGGTCGAAAATCGAATTAATTTTTTGGTCGGGAATTTGCTAAACCCACTTATTCCATATTGTTTTGATGTTATTATTTTCAACCCACCATATCTACCAGGGACATGTGATAAAAGCGACTTACTTGCAAAATCTTGGAGTGGAGGAGAAAAAGGAAATGAAATCATTTTAGAATTTCTTGAAATGGTCGATAATTATGTCCATTTAAAAAGTCGAATTTTAATAATAATTTCATCATTATCCCGTCCAAAAGAAATTTTTGAGACCATTAAAAATAAATCAATGGAATTTAAGATTCTTAAAGAAGAAAAATATTTTTTTGAAAAAATAATGCTGATCGAAATTAAAAAAAATCAAGAAGTATTAATCTAAATTCCTGTTTCCTCTGAATATCCAAAGTCCACAATTTCATCGGGAGTTTTATTACTACCTGATTTAAAATAATAAATTACTAAAATTACAAGTGCACTAACAGAACCAACGATTAATACAATGAATAAAATGGTATATGTATCTAACCAAAATATTTTTTCAAGAGGAGCTGATGATATTAAAATAAATTGTTCTGGACTTGACCATAGATATCTGTTTACAACATTAACTTTAATATAATAGGTACCAGGTGTTAAATTCACCTTTAAATTTTCAAAATTATCGTATAAACTAGCTGATGATGCTATTGTTTGAAAGTTAGCATTTTCTATAAACAAATTCAAATTAGTAATCGCATTATTTTGCCAACCTGTGTATAAATGGTGTGTAAGGTCATATGTAGCGTCCTTATACCATAATAAACTAATATTGAATTTAGAATTCTTCGTTATTACAAATTTATATTTATAAACTGAGGAGCCAAATGAGTTAAATGAATCAATCAGAGCATGCCCATATTTGCTAAATTTATTTGCAGCAACAATGTCCAAATAACCATAACCATAACTATAATCAGGGCCAGGAGTCCCTTTATCTTCAGCGGTGTGTAATAATATTGCTTTAATTAACATAGGATAATTGTTTTCAGAAATTCCTGGAATTGAATTTTTTTTATAATATTGCCAGAGGAGAGCAGCTGCGCCAGCCACATGTGGAGTAGCCATACTTGTACCGCTTTTTGATACGAAACCAATACCATTATTACAAGAAATTATATTTTGTCCGGGTGCGACAATATCTGGTTTAATTCTGGGAATATCCCATGTAGGTCCACGACTGCTGGAGGAAGCAATGGTATCAGAACTTCTATCTATATTATTTCCATCATCAATATTACCTACAGATATACAATTATAAGCATCGGCGGGAACATCCAGACTTTTGGAGGAAGGGCCATTATTTCCAGCTGCATTAACCCAAATTACCTTATAATATTTAACAATATAATCTACAAAACATGAAAAACCATTTGTCCCATTAGCTTCAACAGTAGCACCAGCACTCATTGTAAGAATATCAATACTAAAATTATTTTCAATTAAAGCCCATTCAACTCCTTGAATAACTTGAAAAGAATTGCCTACACCTGCAGTATTTAAAGATTTTATGTTTATAAGATTTACACCAGGAGCGACACCTCTATAAAGGGAATTACTGCTTGCGATTATTCCTGCGACATGAGTGCCATGCCCATCCAAATCGTTAGGGTTCGACCCACCAGTAAAATCTTTTTCTTGGATAACTTTTCCAGCTAATGCCGGATGACTTTTATAAATTCCAGTATCAATTACACCAACTATGATCCCAGAACCGTTATATAAATTATAATTCCATCGAAATGACGGGTCAGAGCCAGTATAATTTGTGATTGAAGGAACACTATAATTTAAACGGGTTTTTATTTGAAAATTTTTTTCAATTTTAATAACATGAGGTAATTTACTGACAAGGACGATATTTTTTGCCTTAATTTTTACAGATATTGCATTTAATATTACTGAGCTCCCTAATATTTCGCCACCTAATTTTATAATTTCATCGGATACATGGTCAATTAATGGAGTATTTTCATGGAGTTGGAGATTATAAAGAGAAGATCGGTATTTTTCTAATGAAGAGGTATTATCATTTACATTAAAAATATTTATTTCTTTGTTTAACTTATCATTGTTTAGATATACAATTATCTTTACTTGAGATTCTGGTGATTTTTCTATTATTGATAACAAATCGTCTGAAATTTTGTTAGAAACACTATTTATGTTAAAATCTTGAGATTTTACTAGGATTAAATTGTTGTTATTAATCCAATTATTGGGTTTTGAAGAAAATAATATACTAAAATTAATTGGATGTGTAGTGAATTCAAAAGAGGACAAGAATAAAATTGATATATAAAATAAAGTTAATAATTTGTGCTTTTGATACATAAGATTATGAATAAATCTTTAATTAAAATATCTTTTGAATATAAATTACAAATATTAATAAATTGAAAATAGGGAAAAAATTGCCGATCAATTTATCTCCAGAGGCATTGGAAGCAAAAGAAAAATATGAATCTGCCACGACATTGGATGAGAAAATCAATACACTTCAGAAATACATTAGTGCAGTTCCTAAACACAAGGGAACTGAAAAATTACTTCATAATTTGAAAAAAAAATTAGTAAAATTAAAAGCCGAGAGAGATAGAAAAAAAGAGATAGGTAAAAGTAGTGGTGGTGGATCAGAATATAATATTAAGAAAGAAGGAGCAGGACAAGTTGTTATGGTAGGATTTACAAATTCTGGTAAAAGTCAATTATTTAATGCGTTATCATCATCAGAAATAGCGAAGGTAGATACCTATGGATTTACTACAAGCAGACCCGAGATAGCAATGATAAAATTTGAGGACATTAAGATTCAATTAATTGAGTTGCCTGCTTTCTATGAGGGGAGTAGTGAAAACCGCGAACAATTTAATACTGTTAGAAACTGTGATTTAATACTATTCATTATAGACTTATCGAGAGATCCAGATTATCAGATGCGGACTCTAATTAAAGAAATGAATGAAGTGAACATAAAATTTATCTATAATAAAAAGGACATAAAAATCGAAAAAACTGGAATGGGAGGAATAGTTATAATTAATAAGGGAACGCGGATTGACAATGAAAGGAAGGACATAGTAAAATTATTGCAATCTTATGGAATACATAATGCCAGAGTTGTTATTAATGAATCAATAGAGTCGATTTCCGTTTTAAATGAAATAATTGAAGATGCAATAAAAGTTGATAGAGTATTTAAAGATGTAATTATTGTTGCAACTAGAGGAGATATAATAGCGTCGCAAAATAATTATGAGATTCTATCTCAAAAATGGAGGGACAAATTTCCTATTATACCGGTATCTGCAGTAAAGAAA
>SUPR01000039.1 GCA_005191425.1 Candidatus Helarchaeota ASGARD archaeon Hel_GB_B | reverse complement strand
GTCATTTCCAATGATATTAATTATTTGTAGGTCATATCTGACAGCCGTTTCTAATTCTTGAATATTAAAACCAAAACTTCCATCACCTGCAATATGAATTACTTCTCTGTCAGGGAAAGTTAATTTTGCACTAATAGCATAAGGTAGTCCACTACCTAGGTGCCCCATTCCTACGCTTTGCAATACAGATCTAGGTGGGCGGTCAATAATAGTACAAATTTGTTCTTGGACGAAACCCATTATATTGCCCCCGTCTAAAGCCAGAATTGCATTATCCGACATAAATTCTAATACGTCTTTAATTAATCTTGAGGGATGAATCGGTTTGTTATTAGGTTCGCATCGTTTGATAATTTTTTGTTTAAACTTTTCCTTCTGTTCTAATAATTGATTTACCCATTCAGAAGGGCTTCTTTTTTTAATACCTGATTTTTTAATTATTTCCAAAAATTTGGATGCAGCTAATTTACAATCCGATACAATACCAATATCTACGGGTCTATTTTTACCAATAATTGTCGGGTCTATATCAATATGAATCAATTTTGCATCAGCGTTCCATGGTGGTGATTGTCCAAACATAGTAATTAAAGAAAATCGAGTACCAAATGCTATAATAAGATCTGTCGAGGCAGCTGCTTGTGCTCCAGCACCACCTACAAGTCCTGGCCCACCAATAAAAGTAGGGTTCTTGTTATTAAAAGTACCTATTCCCATTCTTGTCACAATAACTGGGATTGATAAATATTCTGCAAATTCTTGTAGTTCATTCCAAGCTCCAGACATTGTAACACCGCCCCCTGAAACAATCATTGGTCTTTCTGACTCTTGAATTAATTTTATTGCTTTTTTAATTTCGTCAGTATTGGCTTCAGGTCTACTTAATGGTCTATACTGGCTTGGTTTGAGCATATCTTCCTTCTCAAATTGCCCAGTTAATACATCTACTACAATATCCAAATGAGTTGGGCCTGGACGTCCTGATAGTGCTACATTAATTGCTTGATGTAAAAAATGTTTCAACTTTTTTGGATTGTGGATATGTGCTTGAAATTTCGTAAGTGGTTTGTACATGGTAATTTGGTCAATACCACCTTGGAGACTACCTAAACCTTCTTCTTTTTTACTCAATTGAGGTGTGATAATCAATATTGGAATATTATCTGCCCATGCAGCGCCGACACCTGGGACCATGTCTGTTGCTCCTGGCCCCACTGTTCCCATACAAACGCCAATTTTTCCAGTTAATCTTGCATAAGCATCAGCCATATGGGCTGCAGCTTGTTCATGTCGTACCGCAATAGTATCAATACCATGTTCCCTACCCCATCTATGAACTGCATCGTAAATTGGTAGCAATTGCCCTCCAACTATTCCAAATATATATTCAATATTTTCTTCAATTAGTCCTTGAACAACAACATCTCCACCACGAAATATTTCTTTAACATTATGACTCATTTCTTTAAAACTCCTTGTCTATAATTTTAATCAATGATTTAGTTTAATTTTATCAAATTTTTAAATGATTTTTTTCTTTAATTTTTTAATCTGATATTTGATGATGGTACCAAATTAATTTTATATCTATTGGTAATTAACATGCCTAAATTTTGCGCGTATTAGCTTAATAGATGAAGGTGTTTTTAATGCGATATCTCGAATAACCTTAGACCAATATGATACCATTATATCATTAAAATTTAACTTACTTACAGCTTTTATTATTGTATTATAATCATCATTATTAAATCTAAAGAAAAAATCTCTTAAAATTTTACTGAAAAAAACTTCCTTGCCCAAAAATTGTCTCCAATATCTATCATAATTTTTTAAAAATTGTAAATTTGTTTGTAGTGCATAATTTATTACTAATCCTGCAATTTTCCCGCATAATAGTGAAAAACGAATACCTTCTGCAGTAATTGAATTAATTTGATTTGCTGCATCTCCAACTATTAAAATATTCTTTTTAACACATGATCTTGGAGGGCTTGAAATGGGTACAATACCCCCAGTAAACCTTTTTTTAATGGCAAATTTAAATTTTTTATTAATGTCTGGAAATTTCTTAATAAAATATTCAAAAACCTTTTTATAATAAAAATTACTTTTCCCCAATCCACCACAACCAAAATTAGCAGAACTATTTCCTGTAGGAAATATCCATGAATATCCTCCAGGTATTTTTTCTGAAAAATAAACTTCCATCATATTTGAATTGATATTTGATACATTATCGAAATCAAAACTATACCCATATCCTAAATATTTTAATTGGACATTAAACCCTGCTTGGTTAGCTACTTGACTTTTAACCCCGTCTGCGCCTACTAATATTTTTGTATTCAAGGTAATTAATTTATTATTTTGTCTTATTTTTATATTTATACCATTATTATTATTAAAACCATTGATTTTAACAAATTTTGAATTCAAATAAAGTATTGCACCCTTATTAACAGCTAATGTAGCTAAACAATCATCAAATTTTGATCGGTCAACAACATGTCCAATAGTTCTATTTAATTTAAAGAGAGCCATATTTTTATCTGGAGCGATAAATTTTATTGCACTAATATTTGATTTAATGACACCATATTTTTCCAATTTTTTTATTAACTTTAACCTCTCTAAAATTGATCCAATAATACCACCAGCACAATGTACTGAACTACCTATCTGTCTCTGCTTTTCTATTATTAAAACATTAACATCTCTTTTTGCCAGAGTATATGCCGTAATGCTTCCCGCAGGCCCTGCACCTATTATTACTACTTCAAACTTCATCATTATTGAAAATAATTAGAATTATTTAATTTATTTTATCTTTTTATGGAAAATACATCGTTTTTTTTAAATCTTTAATTTCTAATAATCTATTTATATATTTAAATTAAAAGCAATATAGCTAAAAAATAAAAGTATAAATAAAAATAATATATTTAGATATCCGTATCACTCTTATACTTTACTAAAAGATAGTTAAATGAACTAAATTGTTACAAACTATTAAGAAAAAAATAAAAAATATTATATATTTATCGCATCATGATGATTCAAATCCTTATTTTGAATTTCATGTATATATTATAAGAAATTACGCTATTTGTATTGGCTGTTTAGCTGAATTATCCGCATTAATTTTTTCTTTATTCAATTTATTATTATTTCCGTTTGTAATTAATTTTTTATTAGAAAATCAAATGATTTGGACTATTTTAATAATTGCCAGTACAAGTTTTAACTATTTAATTTATATTTACAGATTCATCAAAAAAACAGAATTTAAATATAAGCATATCCGTTTTCTAGCGCGATTCATTATATTTTTAGGCTTATTTTTAGATATTTTTGGGATTATCCTAAAAAATTATTTTATTATTGGGACAATTCTCATTATAAGTTTAGGTTCTATTTTTATCTTTTTAAGATATTTTAGTAGTAGACATTTACAAAAATATGAATTAAAAATTTCTAAATTAAACCTTGCTTAATATATCCAAAAAAACAAATCCTATCCATGTTATCAACTTTTATAATTCTTAAAAATACAAAAATTTCCAGTATTTCTATTAATGTAATTTTTATTATATCGGTATAAAATCTCGATAAATATTTATGATTTATTTTAATATTAATTCCTCTATTTATTTGCTATTCCTTCTAAAACACTTAAGATGAGGTATAAATGACGGTACTTTTTTCTTATATTGAATATAATCATTACCAAATTTTTTTATGGCTTCTTTTTCTTCAATCTTTTTCACAAAAATCACAATCATAAACAAATATATTAAAGTAAAAATAACAATAAACGAAAATGATCCAATTAAAAGTCCAAAACTATTAATAAACAAAGCAATTCCTATATGATGGGTGTGCCTTATACACCCATAAATGCCATTGGTTACTAATTTATCAGTTTCTCTAAACTTTTTTCCTCAGAGCTAATACCGAAATTTTTAAGCGTTCTTCCTGAAACCCATAAGAGTAAAAATCCAATAACTAAAATTATTATTCCAGAGATAGTTGAAAAAATATCTAAATAACTAGAATGGAAGATGTAATCTAATATTAAAGAACCGGTAATACTTATAATAAACATGATCATCCAAATTAAAGCTCTTTTTTTCATAATATCCATTTTCAACACTCCTTATTTATTAAATATATATAAAATTGTAAAAACTTTAATACAGACTTATAATTTGAGCATTTTTTAATTTATATAATAAATTTTTAGAAAATTGATCTTTATGTTATTATGCCATTTTATTTATTTTCAGGCAAAAATGATAGTTTTTTTCTTTTAAATTTATTTTTTAAAAAATAATTTGAAAAATAAGTTAAAATTATAATCCTTTAATCATCATCAACCAAATTTAACAATAATTATTAATAATAATCGATATAATGGTGGATTCCGGGAAACTTTTATAAAATAATGTTTAGTATTATAAAAATAAAATACTAAAAAAGAGAACTATAATGTTGTGCAAAAAGAATTAAAAAGATAATAAATCCATGAAATATTCAAGTTATTATTAAGAATAATTCAATTCAATTTTTGGAAGATTGTAAAATGAGTAATACAAAAAAAGAGAAATTAATAAACCGATTTAAAAAGGAAATTAAGGAAAAAGGAAAAACTAGTATGGCAAAAAGACGTGATGGACCAATTTTTGGTCTAATTGCATTTAGTGTAGCATTATGGGGCACTAAATTATTCACTCACAGTTCACCATCGACTACAGTTCAATTTGTTCTTTTTGGTGCGCATATTCATTTTCATCATTTCCATTATGGTATAATTGCGCTTGCTATTGGTATTTTATTGACATTCTTTGAAGGTGTGTGGTATATCCGTATTGGGCATATTTTATTTGGTGCTGGTTTAGGCTTTATTGTGGATGAATACTGGCTTTTACTTACTTTTCAAGATGCATCTTATGATTATTTTGGTGTCACATCACAGTTTATTTCTACTACAATTGGAATTGTTATAACAATAATTTATTCTGTTCTAGCTATCGGACTATTTTTGTATACGAGAGCTGAGAAGAAAATGTGGGATGAAATTTACGAATCACTAAGAAAAGGCGAATTAAAAATAGAATTTTAATATTTTCCTGATCTTTTTTTATTTTATTTTTATAAATGGTAATTCATATGTTGATTATAGGTCATTTGTGCATAGATGAAAAAATTATTGACAATCGGCGTGTCCCATTACAGTTAGGAAGTAGTGTAGCATATGCCTCAATAGCTAGCGTTAAAAATAATTATAAAAATGGGCTTAAAACAAAAGTAATTTCTAAAATTGGGTATGATTTCCCGGACTCATTTCTTAATTTTTTAAAAAATAATAATGTCCCTATTGACTATATATATAAAGTAAATTGTAAATCGACAAGATACAAATTAATTTATGAAAAGGACGAACGAATTGCATTAAAACTTGAAAACATTTGTGAAAAAATTAAAAGAGAGGATATTCCTATTCAATTAATAAAAGAGAGTAATATTATTTATTTTGCTTTAATTGCAAACGAAATAGATTTTAGTGCTATTGAGTGGATTAAAATAAATTTTCCTGATAAATTAATTTGTCTTGATATACAAGGAATTTTACGTTTTAAAAAAGAAGATAAAGGTATCTATTTAGCTAGAAATGATCAAATAATCAAATTACTCAAATCTATTGATATAATAAAAATGGCAGATTATGAAGCTAAAATATTAATTAATTCTGATAACCTCAAGAATATTGCAAAATTAACTTCGAATTTAGGCCCAAAAATAGTTATTATTACTTGTGGGTTTAAAGGAAGTTTGATATATGATTCAAAAAACAATTGTTATTACACAATTCCTGCTGTAATACCAAAAAAAATAATTGATATTACAGGTACAGGTGATACTTATTTTTCAAGTTTTTTATCCGAATATTATAAAACCAATAATTTAAAACACTCTGGACTGTATGCTGCAACATTTGTTTCATTTTTAATTCAACAAGAAGGATTAAAAGGAATGCCAATAAGAGAGCAAGTAATTGATAAAATGAATGAATTAGGTTTCTTATAGACTTGTGATATCTAATACTTCATAATTTCTTCAAAAATTTTAATAAAAAATTGCTTTAAACTAAATTTTAGTCAATTTTTCAGATTTTTTGTTGATGTGAAGCGATTTTTTACTTATTATAAAATTTAAAGAAGCTATTATTGTTCCAATTAAATGCATAAAAAGATAAAAAACCAATGTATGTATTTGAGTCCAATAAATTGGATAATTCAAATTTCCATAAGTCAAAATACGGACTACATTTTCCAAAATAGTATTTAATATTCCAGAAAAAATTATCCAAATCGGCATCCAAATTTTAGGATTAAATTTTTTCCAGGAAGGCATTAATAAAAACCATGTGCTATATAGACCATAATCAAACAAAATTACTATTGAAATAATTGAAGACTGCCAATTGAAGAGTACCATTAAAAATTGGTCTAAGATTCCTACTATAAACCCAGCGACATGTCTTAAAATTACAGAATAATATTCTTTTTTAACAATCCAATAAATTGTTAAAATTATAACTGGAATAATTGATAGAAATGATATATAATAAACAAAAATTTCAAACGTAAATTGTATCATAATTGAATTACATCTGATTTATTTTTTATTTGAGTTTTTCTAACTTAATAATTTGACTTATATTGGATTTGAATATTATTTTGAAGGTTAATTATATTTCAATTTCAGAGTTCCTTTACCATACTTTATTGAATTTGTTATAGCAAGATTTCTATTTATTGGAATTTGAAAAATTGATTACAACCCATTATTAATATAAAAAATGAATTAAATAAAGAATATAAAATTCAAATTAATTTATTTTGTATCTTTCTAATTAATTTGATCAAATTAAATGGCAAATTGATAAAATTTTAAAGTGGTTTTATAAAATGAATGAAGATATTAATCCAGAATTAAATAGTGACCCAATGGCTGCAATAGTTCCGTTAAAGATAAAGATACTCTATGGGATTGGTCTATATGGTACCCAGATGTTCAATGGAATTCAAGCTGCTGCTACAGCTTGGTTCTGGCTTGATATAATGAAACTTGATTATGGGTTGTACACTTTTATTATGTTAGTTATATATAATATCTGGAATGCATTAAATGATCCAATTTTTGGATGGTTATCAGACATAACCAGATCACGGTGGGGCCGCCGAATTCCATGGATTAGGTTTTTCTCTCCAGTATGGTTAGTAACAACTATTTTATTGTTCTTTCCATATTTATCATTTGAGCAATTTGGGCTTGCAATTTGGTTTACTGTTTTTATAGTATTATTTGATGGGTGTTATACTATTGTAGCTGGCTGTTATAATTCATTAATGCCTGAATTGACCACTTTGACCAATGAAAGGACAAAAATAAATATAATAAGCCAAATTTTTGGAATGATAGGAGTAGGTTTGTCATTTATATTTCCATTATTGTTGAAGGATAATATTAATGGTTTTTTTATTTTCGTAATAATTGGTGGTATTACTGCTATGGTGGTACTATTTATTCCGAGTTTCTTTTTAAAAGAGCGTAAAATAAATTATAAAGAAATGAAAAAATTGGGGCTTATAAAAGCATTAATTGAAAGTATAAAAAATAAACCTTTTATGGCTTTTATTGGCTGGAATTTCATGATACAATTTACTACAGCTATTGTAGTTGCAAATATAATTTTTTATGCATCAAATGTATTGATGGCAAATGATACAGAATCGCTAATATTATTTTTAGTTTTATTTGGAACAATTTTACCAGGTTTTATAATCTATCCAAAATTAAGTAAGGCGAAAGGTGTTAAATTTTCAGTAATGATTGGTACTATTTTATTAGCTACTGGACTTTTATTATTATTTTTTTCTAATTCGTATATTTTTTCTTTAATTAGTTTTTTAATAACGGGATTTGGATTGGGCGGTGCTTTAATTTTTACAAATGTTATGATCGGAGAATCTACAGATTTTGATGAATTGAAAACGAAACAACGACGTGAAGCAATGTTTTTTGGGACAAATGCACTTTTCACGAAACCAGCAATTGGTCTGGCACATGCGGTTCTATCGACAACACTATTATTTATGGGATACATTCAAGGTGGTACTCCAAATATACAACCTGCATCTGCAATTCTTGGAATAAAAATGATTATGGGATTATTTCCAAGTATTGCTCTTTATATTAGTTTAATATTCATTTATTTCTATCCTAATCTAAAGGAAACTCAAGAGATGAAAAAACAACTTGCATTATTACATAAAAATTATTAGAAATGTATATATGTCCTTATTTTTCTCTAATTCTTTTATTATTATAATGCCTAACTTTTTAAATAAGAATTAAATATTCTAATTTATAAATTTAAATTAATTAATGGAATTAAAAAATTGAATTATTAAGTTTAAAAAGGAAAATAAAATACTTCAGAGGATTATTAAAATGAGTATAGTCGTAAGAAGATTCAAAAAAGAAGATGAAGAAGCAGCCAAAAATCTAATGTATCAATTATGCGAAATTACAAATGTCCCATTTGATGAGAAGAAATGGCATTGGGGTGTAAGTATGCGGCTATATGATGCACTTCGAAGAAACGGAATGCTTGTAGCAGAAAAAGATGGAAAAATCGTTGGACTCACATTTGCCGATATTTCTATTGACCCAACTGGCATTTCTACAGGTTATATCCGAAATGTTATTGTAGATGCTAATGAACAAGGCAAAGGAATCGGAAAATTGTTAATAAAAAAAGCTATTGAATATTTATCAGAAATGGAAGTAAACGAGATTTTAATCAATGTTAGATCAACAACTGAGAGAGCATTAAATTTATATAAAGAATTAGGATTTAAACCTGCTTACCAAGTTATGAAATTAAAACCAAATAAAAATTAAAATTTAAGTAAAATATTATTTATAAATTAAATTCAATGCTAAATTACATATTTTTTCCCATTTTATTGGAATATTATGTTTATATTTTATTAAAATTAAAATTCATTCTTATTTATGAATTATCTGGTTATATTTTAGAAAAATATTATTATTTAAATTAAAATTACTCTTTTTAGGAGAAAGATTTATTTTTTAAATACAATTATAGTTATTCAAATTGTATTAAATAGAAATTGTAAGTTAGGATGTTTTATTATGACAATAATTTCAATTAAAAAAGGAGAAAAAGTTTTGAGCCCAGAAATTGACCCATCAGCTTGGATTTCTGAGCATGCACTTGTAATTGGTGATGTTACTATTGGATCAGAAACGGTGGTATATCAAGGCGCTATTATTAGAGGTGATTTCGCCAAAGTCAAAATAGGTGCTAAAAATGTAATTCAAGATGGTGCAATAATTAATACCGCAGAAGGATTCAAAACCAAGATTGGGGACAATAATTTAATTGGGTTTCATGCATTAGTACATGGCGCAACTGTAAAAAACAATTCAGTTATTGGGATCAAATCAGTCTTGATGACTGGTGTTAAAGTTGAAGATGATGCATTAGTCGGGGCAAATAGTTTCGTACCGATGATGAAAAAAGTACCTGCAGGAAAAAAATGGATCGGGTTAGAATTAAAAGGTGAAAATACTCAAGGTCAAATGTGGGAAATAGGTCGAAAGTCCTGGCGTAAAATGGGCCTTGAAATGAAAAATCAAGATTCTAAACCCTAATAATTAAATTTAATTTTCATCGTTTTTTAATATTTATTTTTTTAAATTCTTATTTTTAACAATATCTATATTTATAATCTTTAATTTTTTATCCTAATGCCAAAACTTACTTAATATTAAAAATTTATGCTAAAATTTATAATAAATTAAATTTTTATTTTTTAAAATGTAAAGATGATATATTATGGTAAAATTAATTGATTTATCTGTTAAAATTAGGCACCGCTCTAGGTCAGAGCCAATTCCAGCAAAAATAGAATTCATTGACCATGTCGCTGGTGCAAATCGATTAGGGATGTTATTTCAAGTTAAGGCTAAAGAATTTCCAGAAGGTATGGGCTTAGCCATGGAAAATATTACCATAAATACGCATTGTGGAACTCACTTGGATTCACCCTACCATTTTGGGCCAAAAAGTGAAGGTATTAAATCAAAAACTATCGATGAAATACCTCTTGAATGGTGTTATGGTGATGGAGTTGTATTAAATTTTTCATATAAACAAGATGGAGAAAAAATAACTGAAAATGATATAAAAAAGGAACTTGAAAGAATTAACTATAAAATTAAACCTTTTGATATCGTTTTAATAAGGACTGATCGAGATAAATTTTTTGATAAGAAATCTAAATATACAGAAATGCACCCTGGAATGACAAGGGAAAGTACTTTATATCTAGTTAATCAAGGAGTTAAGATTATTGGTACTGACGGATATGGATTTGATATTCCTTTTAGTTTAATGTTTAAAGAATACAAAGAAACTGGTGATAATAAATATTTATGGCCTGCTCATTTTGCAGGGAGAGAAAAAGAATATTTACATATAGAAAAATTAGCGAATTTAGACAAATTGCCGCCCTATGGGTTTAAGGTGTGTGCGTTTCCTATCCCGCTTGTAGGTTGCAGTGCTGGCTGGGTCCGAGTTGTTGCAATAATTCATGATTAAATTTAAAAATTATAAAAGAATTAATCTTCTATTTTTTTAACACTAAAAATTTTTTTCAATTCATCGTGTATTGCGCTTTTTTGTGCTGCAACTTTTTTCTCTACCATTTCTGGCTGATGCAATATTTGATAACTATTTTCACCATTCATATTTCCATTTTTTATAAAATTATCTACAATCCCCAAGACCAAATTTTCTAGATTTGTCAGTCTGCCATATATATCATTTAATTTTTCTTCAATATACGTACTTAATTTAACAAAAATCGTTAATGATCGGTCTAACGTCTCAGCCAAATCCTCATTAGTTAATTTTGGTTTAGAAGTACATTCTTTTTTAATAGTTCCCATTTCTTTTAATGCTTTTATAATGTCATTTGATTGTGGGACTGCATTAAATATACTTGTTGCAAAAATTGAATATGCTTTATTATTCATAATTTTAGCAACTTTTGTTTGAAGCTCGTCAATTGATGTAATAATTTGCTCTGTACAGATAATATCTGGGTCTGCTTTATGTAATAATATAATTTTTTCGGGGTTTTCTTTTAGATAATCCAAAATACTTAGAATATTTTTTAAGTAATTTAATGCTTCGTCGAATTTCTCACTTTCTTGAATATCAATTACAAAAATTAAGGCATCTATTTCTAAAAAATACCTCTCAGGGTTTTTAAGATATTGTTCACGATATTCTTTTTGACCACCGAAATCCCACATAATTAGTTTATTGTCATCAATTACGAACGTTTTTCTGTCTATTGTAATTGTAGGTTCTAAATTTGATATTGTATCAATTGTTGTATTTTTTGTAATTGTCTGAATAATCGCAGTTTTACCTGCATTCTCAAGACCAACGAATACTATTTTTTTACCCTTTTGTCGTTCTATTTTATTTTCAAGAACTTCTGTATTAGTCAATAATTTAGAGGCTATAATCCATTTTTGAAGTTCTTCGTAGCTAATTCCTTCGTCTTCTAATTCTTTCTTTTTATCTTCGGAAATCGTAAGATTGGCTAAATCATTAATTTTGTGGATATCAAATATTTTAGCCAAAGATTTATTGATATTTGGCGTGACCTCTTTTAATGAAATAATTGGGAGATTACGAATATAATTTGGGTCATAAATCCCTTTAATTTTGAGTAATTCATTTATTTTTTCTTCTGATAATACAGTTGTTTCTTCTGACATCATATTTGTCATCTCAAATAATATGATGCCTAATAATATTATATAAAAATTTTAGAAAATACATTATCAAATTATGTTGATTTTAAAAATAATTGATTCTATTTTAAAATTATATTAAAATCATCTTTTAAAGTAATTCTAACTATAAAATTCTTTTAATTTATATGATAAATTTATGTATAATTATTTTATTTTCCATTTTTCAAAAATTATAATAAGAAATTGTTTTGATCAATTTCGTTTTTGTTAAAGCAATAAAATTATTGAATAAACACAAATTTTAATTATTTAGAGAATATAGAGAAATATGTCGCTTTTACTTGAATAATTCATAAAAAATCATTAAGATTGACTATAATTAGACAATTATAAGAATTATTGATAATATTATTTAAAAAATTAATTAAGAAATATGATTATATTCTACAGATACCTTAAAAATTATTGGTCTATTAACTTTTATTAAAAACTTTATTATATTGGCCATTAAATTTAAGAAAAAAGCGAATACAAAATATTTTTTTCAAAATCACAATTGCGATTAGAGTAAGCTGATAAATTTTTGTTAATAAGTTATTTAAATTTTTTTAAGTTTGTGCTACAATTACAGAGCATTTTAATTGATTTTCCAGATATAATTGCGTAGTATTTCTTAATCTCAATCCATATCTATTCATAGCCACCTTTTTTATTTTTCTCATTGAATATTCCGGACTTGACCCTATTTTTTGATGAATTATCCCTTTATTTTTTCCGTGAATTATAAGCCTGAAATTGAGTATTTCTTTTACATTTTTTTTCCACCTCTAATTGGCGTCTAAAGTCCCTCATTACTTTTGACAGAGATGCCTTAAGCTTAACCTTATAATATTTTAAATTTTTTTCAGTTAAACCATTAGGAGAAGCCCGCTTATCAATTCATTATGTAATAATATAGAATATTCAGAATTTAAGTCCAATAATTTATTCAATATATTATTAAGTCCATGTTTAAATTCAATTAATCTTTCTTTTTTATATAATTTAACGAGTATTTGATAATAATATTTAAATTCCTTAATAAGTCCATTTATAGAATTAAATTTATTAATATTACCAGACCAATCATCCTTTTTAATAAGTTATTATAATTTGATAGTATCTTTAATTAGTACTGAATATATCTGTTTCGTTAATTTTTGTATGTTTTTAGTATTGCTCGGCTTATCAGTTGTACAGTGTGAAGCCCGTCCCTAATTATCATAGTATTTGGAAAAACACGCCTAATAGCAACATCCCAGGCAGGTTTATAATCGACAACGATAGACTTCGGCTGTGCACCCAGCTTTTTTTTAAAAAGGACAAGAAATTTTTCTATTTCTTGTTGGTCTTCACCTCTTCCCAAATAGCACATAAGCTCCCGTCCTGTAATTCTGTCAGATATAACCAAGGCACATCCATTTTTTTTCTCTATATTTGCCCTTCAAGTCAGTATCTGAAAGAAATTTTAATTTTGGAAATGTCCCATCAGTTCCGAAATGACCACTTACGACCTCAGAATTTTCACATAACACCGTATTATTTTTCTGGCAATACTCAGTACCATAAATTTTTATCCATTTTAATACCGAACTCCTCTTCAACTTGACAGAATATAACTATTCCATTAATTTTACTATCTTTTCGGCAGAATTCTCAAAATCATAGTATAATAGCAATATTGTATCAAGTACATCTCCGGTAATTGATAGACATCTGATTATCTTGTCTCGTACTACTTGAAAAATCGAGAGACATGACTTTCACTTAAGGTAAATACTTTCGAATTCCACAAATTTTCTACGAGTTTTGGAGGCCAATTCCTTGATAATTTAAGGATATGAGTTAACTCGAATGATATCAGTAGAGTTGCACCTGGGACATGAAATATTAGATAAGTCTAGGGCTAGCAATTTGGTAATAATATAAGGTTTATCGTCAATATAGTCCATGAGAATTTTGGTGTAAAATAATTAATATAAAAGTGAATATCCTCTCCGTAACACACCGCTAAAATAGAAGAAAAAAAGTAAAATGTAATGTAAAAACTCGACTAAAAGTAAAATGTAATAAAAAATAGGTCTAGAGTAGTAAAAAATTTGGAAAAAAACTTAGAATCTTTGAAATAGTTAAAAATATATATTCAACAAAAAATAATCAGCTTAATCCAAAATATCAACTAAATAACCATAGATATATATTTTATAAAGGGCTCCAATTATTTTATGAAGATTTATGTCGATTTATTAAAATATAGGAATTGTCAAACTTAGGAAATTATATTAAAAATTTATTTAGATCAAAATGAAATACAAAATACCATTTGGCAATAGAGAGCTGGAAATATCCATTGAAATAGAGAATATTAGAGTCGATAAAATAAACCCTAAAAAGGTAAAGCCGGTTGACGATTATTTAAGATTATTGGAAAATGCATTAGAATATCCAATTAATTCAAAACCATTTTCAGAGATTGTGTCCGGAGAAAATAAAAAGATTGTTTTTGTAATTGATGATTATACCAGAAAATTCCCAAATCGAATGATTATCCCACCAATATTAGAAAAATTAGACCAATTGGGTATTGAGAAGAAAAATATATCGTTTATTATGGGGTGTGGTACTCATAGTGAACCTACTCTAGATCATTTAAATGCTCTTTTTACTATAAATGGTAAAAACATTTTGGACGGCTATAATTTCTCTTTTAATAATATTAATGAATCTAAATTTAGATTTTTGGGCGAGACAAAACGCGGGACTCCAATTGAAATAAATGAGGAATATTTAAATGCAGATGTCCGAATTTTACTGACAGATGTAGAATATCATTATTATGCAGGTTTTGGTGGAGATAGAAAATCAGTCCTTCCAGGTGTTTCTTCACAAAAGTCAATTAATCGGAACCACGCTATGTTAGTTGACCCAAACTCATTTACAGGGAATTTAGAAAATAATCCAGTTCACCTAGATATGATGGAAGCCGCAAAACGCGCAGGCGTGGACTTTGTCGTTAATGTTGTTAAAACAGTGGATGACCAAATATTAGACATAAAGGCAGGCGCATTGGGCGACGCCTTTTTGGAAGCAGTGAAAATTTATGATAAAAATTATAGAATAAAGTTAAATTCAAAAGCAGATATGATTATTATAAGTGCAGGTGGATATCCCAAGGATATTAACTTATATCAAGCTTTAAAAGGAATAGAACATTGCAGAAGAGCTGTGAAAAATAACGGTTATATATTTTTTCTCGCGGAATGTAAAGAAGGTGTGGGACATAAAGTTTTTAATGAATGGATGATAAAATATAACACCTTTGAAAAAGTGTCTGCCCAAGTCCAAACTAACTTCAAGATGGGAGGACATAAAGTTTATTATTTGTTGCTAGCAAAAAAACAGACTCCTAATATATATCTTTATTCCAACTTACCTAAAGATGAAGTTATAAATAAGTTCCAATTAAATTATATAAAAAATGAAAAAGAATTAAATATAAAAATTAATAAAATCATTAAAAATAAAGGGGTTAAATCCATTTATATAATTCCAAATAGTAAAGATATTTTAATTGATGTATAATAACTGCACAATTCTTAAATAAAAACCTCTTTGAAACAATTAATAAAAATTCCAGATTGCTTTAAATTCACAAGTATTTTATTTTTCAGTGAATTAAGTTATATTGTCATAAATTATAAAAATTAAAAACTTAGGTGCATGAATGATGGGAAATAAAATTTTACCTTTTTGGAGATATACAAAAAGGATATATCCTTTTACTAAGGATATTATGGAAATTCAAGCTGAAATCATTCATGCATTCCAATTAAACCAAATACAAACAATTCAAGATGCATTTTGGTGTATATTTGCCCTTGATTCAGTCAAAAAACTCAATTTAATTGATACAAATAGGGTAGAAAAATTAATTTTAGATAATTTAAAAGGGTTTAAATTCTTTAACCAAGAATATAAAAAGGACGATTTAAAAACTTTATTCTGTGCTTTAGCTTCACTCAAAATTCTAGGCAGATTAAAAGAGTACTCAAACAAAACTATTGATGGATTTGCAAATTCAGTTTTAAGCTACGAAACTAATAATGGATTTGTTCATTGCTTTGACAGCTCTTGTCCTGAATGCGGAGGTAAAAGTAATTATGAATCAATATTTTATGGTATTGCAACATTAATATTATTAGACCGAAAAGAAAAACTCAATATTGAAAAATATAGAAAATTATTGAACGTTAAAGTAATTAAAAGAAATTATGATTTAATATATTGTATGCTTAGTAAACTTTTAATGGGAGATAAAGAGTCAATAGATGAATTTTATTTAAATCAATTATTAGAGCTCGAGGATGATACAGGTGGATTTAAATTTTCAGGGAATTTACCTTCAATTTCTGATAGTTTTTGGATTATAACATTATATTCTGGCTTAAACTGGCTTAAAAATTCAAGAAATCTTGGCAGAATTTTGGAATTTATTAGATCAATTTATAATAAAAAAGATGATAGCGTATCTTTCTATGATATGGATTTAAAGGACTATTGTTATGCAACATTGACTATATCCATAATTTACGACGATTTGACTGAGAATATAAAAGCAGAAATCCTTAAACAGTTATATGAAAAAGGATTGATCTTTTATAAGGAACTTAATGAAAATTATTTTGTAAAAGAAGATATAATTGATTTGATCGTAAAGGAATTACAAGATAAATCATGGTTTCATGCATCTATCATTGATAATCAAGACCATTATAATGAATTTTTAAGGACTCTAAGTAGGACAAAACAGATACTCGCCGAGGAAATTATTAAAAAGATAAAAAAAGATAACCGCCTGAACCTGACAGAATATGCAACTCGAATAAAATCTGCTTCAGTCATCGAAATTACAAAAATGATGATTGAAAAAAAAATAATAATCGGTAAAATTGAAAGTGTTGGTAGATTTCTAAGAAAAGAGCAATATATATTTAGAGGTTATATGCCAAAAAAGGGACTAAAAAGAGTCGGACCTAAAAATTCCATCCCTTATTTTGAAGTAATTGAAGAGCGCGAACAATTTCCTATTGATGAACAAGAAATTAATGAAATTCTAAAGAAAATGAATAAAATACCTACTGATATCTATAACAAGATTTTCAATATGATCAGCTGCGATAAAGTAGTAGCAGCAAATTTACATTTAGAAGAAGAATATAAATCCGCGTTGGAATTTATTAATAAATCAAATACTGAAATCCAAAATAAATTTTCTAAATATAAATATTTAAGTAAAAATTATATTAGAGAAATTGAAAAAAATTGGTCTGAAACCCTGGAAAAAACTAGAATCGAATTAAATAAACTTAGGAAAGAACTTAAGTTAAAAATTAAAGATAAAGAAGCTTCCTTAAAAGCTCTTAAAGACCTTGAAGATTTTCAAGATTTTGTCGAAAAAAACCTTAAAGGAATTAAAAATTCAGTGGAAGATATCACAAACTTTTTTTATAAATCAATCGAAGAGCAAACTCTTGAAAAAAATAAAAAGGAAATTATCAATACTGTAGATAAAATCATCTCTGAAATAGAACAACTAACTCCAAATCTAAAAACTCAAGTAGAATTACTGAATAAAATAGTAGAAAATGCCAAATTAATGGAAAACATGGAAATTTCAGGCGTTAAATTTGAACCATTGCATAAATGGCTAGAAAGAGAATTCCTTAATAAAAGGACTTATTCATTAAAAACTTTGTCAGAAATAAAATCAAAACTATTTAAAAGAGACGAATTAAAAGACATAATTCAAAATAAAAAATCGGAATTTGATGAATTAATTAAAAATGTCGAAACCCTAATCGAAAAAAATATTTCGGCTAAAAATTTTGAAGCTGCCGCTGGAATTCTTAAAGATAAAGCTAAAGAAGCACTGAAATTTATGGAAAATACTAACAAATATATTTTAGATTTTATTAAAGACACGTCTAATCTAATTGATAAATTTGATTATGTTGTTGACGATGTAATGGACTATTGGTTAAATGAAATTATTGTCCAAATGCAAAACCAAGTAGTAAACCTAAAAAAAGACCTGGAAAAAAAGATCGTCTCTCAAAAGGAATTAAACCTTAGAGACAAAATTAATGACCAAGTTGAAAAAAATATCGCAGAATTTAAAACCATGGTCGATGATTTTAAGAAGTCAATTGATGATTTGATTGAAAAAGAAGTTAATATCGACCTTCTAATTAAAGAACTTGAAAATAAATTTAATTATTTAAAATCTATGCTAATTACATATAATCAACAGTTCAATAAATCTTTAAAATCTGCAACATCTGAATTTCCTAATTTTACTGATACTGCAAATGTCCAAGTATTTAAATGGAATTCATTCAAAAATAATATGAAGGACAAAATAGAACTAATTTATAGTAATTTGTTAGACAAGATTATCATTAAAACTATAATCCTAAACCAAAAATTTTATCCAAAAGGAAGGGTCAAATTAGAACTATTGAAAGAAATTTTAAACAAAAAAATTGGAGAAATTAGAAAAAGAATTAAAGACATCATTACATCAGGGACTGCAGATGGCGAATATTTTTCTGATAAGGATGAAGTAGTAATATATACTCCAGAAAGAAGGGAAATAATTGATTTTGAATATAAAATTAATAAATATTTAAATAAATTAAATGCTCAAAACAAAAGCATTAATAATTTCTATCTAAAATCCTGTAAAAAAAGACAAATGGAATCCGCTACTTCTGAAATTTTTAGTGAAATAAAGAAAATTTATGCTGAATCAAACAATTACGACTCTATCATAAAAAATGAAGTAAAAAACCTCCAAAAGGATTCTGTAGACATTAAAATTATTCTTGAAACATGGAAAAATTTTAGGTCTGAACTCCAAGAAAACCTTAATACAATAAATAACACATTAAAGAAAAGATTGGACTTAAAGGAATTAATTAATGATTCTATCGCTACTTTTAAAATAAAAATTAATGAATTCACTAAACCTATTGAACAATTAATCGAAAAAAAAGAACTCCGAAAAGCAAAAACTTTAATTGAAACTAGAACTCAAAACCTGATAAATTCTATAAAAGAAATAGATATGTCTATCGCAGAAAGCATCCAAAAGGAGGATAATAAATATTACAAAATGCTGGTCAGTGATTTAATAGATAACTGGAAAGAAAAGCAAGAATTGTTATATGAACAAATCATTATCACAAAAAATTCTATTGAGGATAAAATAAAAAATATCTTATTATCTGAAAAAGAAAAAGAACTTGAAAAATTGATTAACTCAAAAATCCAAGAAATTAAAAAAATTAGAGAAACTATGGAAGAAACTATTTTCCCCGAAATTTCAATTGACTTGAAATTCGCCCAAAAAAAGTTGCTCAATATGATACCTGTTTTTCAGACCGCAGTAAAAGATTCGCTTAAAGAAATCAATAATTTTGTTAAAGAAGTTTCCGAACAGTCCAGCATGGATTTTAAAAGATTGGCAGAAATCCATATTAACAAGTTTAAAAAAGATTTAGGAAGTCTAAAAGACCTATTTGAACAATCATACCAAATGCTGGAAGATGAAATTATAATAAAAAATATTGAGAATTTAAAGACCGCTTACGGTACTGTCAGTATTGATTTAGGACTGATCAGTAGCAATCTCAAAGTGCCAAAAAGTCATGTTAAAAATAGAGTCGTCCACCTTATAGCTTCCGAAAAACTGGGCGGAATTATAGACCCGGCGACTAATGAATATAAATTTTCTGAATTTGTTTCCGATGAAGATAGAAAATCACACATATTAATTGAACCGGATTCTTTTTTTAAGAAATTAAGTAAATTATTAAGAAAATGGCAGAGTGTCCTTGCTTTTATTGCAACAACAATTACTATTGGTTCCACACTTATACCCATTACTCATAATGTCCTCCTTGGCGTGCTAATACCCACTATTTCGATTATTGCTGCCTTTACTTTTGTATTTGTTAAACATTATAAAGAAAAAAAAGCAAGGATCAATTAAGAATTATCCATATTCTTTCAATTTAAAAATATTAATACCATCTTTACGTTTCCCACATTTTCTATTTAATTTAATATTAATTGATCTTTATTTTTCTAAAATTTATCATAATAAAATAGAAAATTTTAAAAAAAAGATAGAATAAAAGAGTAAATTAATTTATATTAAATTGTTATTATAACTATTATTACAAATGTTTTCTATTATTAAAAAATAATTTCGTAAAAATTGAAGATGAAATAATATGATCAATGAAGAAATACCTGACTATATTAGAATATCCAAAATTGTTAGTACATTTAGAGAAAAAGAAATTAGAATTTCGGCTGAAGCTAAACCAAAAATTGTCCAAATACTTAATAAGGCTGTTTATGAAAAAATTAATGAAATTATTGATACTTTACCAAAATGGTCTAGAGGGGCCAAAAAGGGTAATATAAAAAGAAAAACAATTAGACTTGAAGATTTAGAAAAATTATAAAAAATTTTTCATTGTATATCTTTTTTTATTTAATGATAAAATATTTATTTATTCTAATATATTTCCAAAATAACTTGGTTTCTTTTTTCTTTTCTTTGGACGCGTAAAAACTAAGTATAAAAGGACAAATAAAACGCCACTTATCACTAAAATTATTATTAACCAGAACCAAAATGAAAAACCGAAGTTTATTACATTTGAACTGAAAAATATATAGGATTTTCTTAAAAATAGGGTCAAATTGTATGGCTGCCCAAAATAAGGCTGGACATTTTCAGAATGAGATTCAAAGTAATCTATATTTCCCTGCTCTTGCATTTTTAAGACCACTCCTGAAATTGTATCTATGAAAACTAAAAAGTTTAATTCAATTGTAGATTTTACTTCCGTAGGCAACCAAGTAAGCCCATTATATGAAATATTCATATAGGAGGAAATATTCAAACCTAAAGTAAAATTTAATACTAATTCATGAAAGCTAACTGCATTTAAATACCATAAAGGTTGTAAAGTAATAATATCATAAGAAATATTATAAAATTGATACCTTAAATCAGAACTTAAATTAATTATTTTCCTATTACTGGATGGATTTAAGAAATACCGAATTTCTGAAGGGAGCTTGCTTAAATTATTTTTAAATATGCTCATATGATATGTTTTACCGTTAAAATCATTCATTGTACTATTAATTAATGTTATATTCGTTATTGGATAAAAGAACCCAAGAAATGGACCTACATTTATCTGATTAATTGTCTGAAATATCTGTCCCATTGAAATACTTGCAATTGTTCCATTTATCACTCCAAATGACTTGTTATATACCCCAGGAACTATAAAAGAACTGTTCATTCCAGTTATAGTCACTTTTGTATAATAACTTGCAGAACCATTATGGGAAATGGGAGTAGATGAATTGATTATAATTTTACTCCTAAAATATTCGTTTGTTGAATAATTGACCCATGATCCTATGTTTACATTATATTTCACATTAGTAAATCCGTTCACTTGTAAAAGCGACGTGAAAAATACCGAAAATATAAAAAATATTGCTGCAATTTTAAGTTTATTATGTCTCAAAAATGGTTACACCTATTTCTTAAAATACATTAGCTTTCATTAAAAATGTATTTTGATATAATTCAAATCTTTACTTTAAAAATCATATGGTATTAACTCTTTTTGAAATTATTTGATTATTATTTTGATTTTATCTATATTATCCGCTAATTTAAAAAAATTTAAATCTTAAATATGCTTAATTATTTATGATTTTGATACGTAATTTTATCGATATCTCCTAATTTTGATAATCTAAAGAATGTATAAATTAATAAATAAAATTTGATAATCTAATTATGACAAATTTTGGAATTTAATTAAAATATTCGAGGAAATTAATCTATGAATAAATTTAACCGAGAAATCCTTGCATCATATGGTATACCGGAGCAATTCGCAGAGAAAGCAGAGCGGTTGGCAGAGAAACTATATAATTGGAATAGGTCTTCAAAAGTACTGGTCATCTCACATCGAGATGGCGATGGTATATCAGCTGTAAGCATAATTTATCAGGCATTAAAATCACTAGGTTTCTCTAACTTCGATATAAAAATTATGTTATCTCCAGACCTTGATGAACTTCTAAATTATATCAAAAAATTAAGACCAAACTACGTCTTTACTTCTGATATAGGAGCAGATTTTGAAGATATCTTGAATACTGAAGTTGATGATTATATCATAACTGATCATCACCCCAGTAAAGACAATAAATATCACGAAAATCAACTAAATCCTATACCTTTTGATATTAATGACGAAAATGACGCCAGTGGTTCTACTACTGTCTTTTTTGTTATATACCCACTATTTAAACCTGAATTCTGGCTTACTCAAGTTGGAAAAATCATTCTTTGTTATGCAATATCAGGAGCAATAAGCGACTTCCAACTTCAGCCCAATAAAGAAGCACATTGCGTTAATAAATTTGTACTGGAATTTGCAACTAAAAATAAAGCAGTCGAAATTAAGAAAGATATCGCAATATTTGGTAGATCGCTTTATCCAATTTACCTTGCAATTCATTATGCAAATATCCCCGGGTTCGAAGACCAAGAAATTGCTAATATCCTTATTAATAGCGAAATTGAAGCTAAATTGTCCGAAAATAAATGGAAAAGAATTATAGACCTTGATATTTCCGAAAAATCAAAATTAATGGAAATAATATTAAACCGCTTAATGGAAGTTAAAGTTAAAAACCCGTCCAAACTAATTAAAGAGGAAATAATCGGATGGGTATACGACATGATTGGACTTTATGGCTTTGATTGCACCTATTTAGAAGACGGTAGATATACCCTTGACGCAAGAGAAATTTTACACAGAATTAATTATTGCTGTAGACGTGGTTATGCAGATTTGGCTATTGAACTATTAAATAACAAGGAAGTAGACCCATTTATATTGGAACAAATCGAGTCTTTGCATAAAGAAGGGGACTCAGAAGTTGCCACTGCCTTAGACCTTTATAGCCGCGGAGAAATACCACATAAATCATGGAAAGACCAAGTTATTCTCCTTGATTTTTCAGGACATATCTTTTATGACGAAGTTGGAGTAGTAGCTGGAGTCATTATGAAAGCTAATAAAAATATCCAAATTATTCTAAGCGCCTGCGCTAAAGATGACGAACTTATAAAAGTAAGCGTCAGAGCAAGAGATAAAATCTGGGAAAGCATCGATAATTCAAACCAACTGTCCGATGGTAGAAAAATCTTCCAACTCGTAAAAAGTGAATACCCTAACGATATAGAATTTGGTGGACATAGATGGGCATTTAGTAGCTATGTAAAAAAACATATTCTGGAAATCCTGTTCAACAGAACTAAAAATTATTATCTTGAACTAAGAAATCCAATTAATAACCAATATATTTATAAAAAATAAAATATTTTGCTACTAATACTTATTTAGACCAAATCTTTCCTCTTAATATTTAAACTTATAGCCTTTGGGCTTGTTGAACTATTGACTCATGGTCTCATGAACTTATGGACTTGGGACATTTTATTTCTAATTTTCAAAATAAACTTCTATATTAGATTATTTTTATAAATTCCGATCTCATTTTATAATACCATTTCCCCTTTACTTAAATTGATAATCTCCACTACTAATTTTATCTATTTAAATATTCACCGATTAATACAAAACACTGATTTTCGTATTTATTTTGCTAAATTATTCCTATACTCCTGCCTATACTCTCTAAATATCTATCTTGTAAGTCAATTTTAAATCCCCAATCCTCTTCTAAAATTTTTAATAATGCTTTTTTTGGCTCACTTAATTTCGGAAACAAAAATAACCTCATATATATATCTGGCGTTATCTTATACAATTTATCAAGCATCTCAATCGAATAATTCATTTGATTTATATCTATTGACATGAACATGCATTTTCGAGGCATTAATGGACAAGTTACCCTCTCTTTTTTAGTACCATACTCGAAAAACATTGAGCACATCGAGCAAAAGTATTTTCCGACCTCTAAATGCATAAATAAATCAATCGTATCAACTTTAACTTCTTTATTTATTTTCTCCTTAATCGCTAATTTCTCTGATAATACCACTACTGCTGATTTTATGACCTCAATAAAAATCTCTTTCTTCCAAACTTTTTCAATGTCCATTATCAGAAATATAAAACCATCCTCAGTGTTCTTGTGGGCTGCTTCACATCCACTCAATATTAATATCAGACTTTTTATAACTCAGAGCCTATTTTTTTATAATTAATCTTTCAATCATCTAAAAAATTAAGATATTCAACTACAATTTTTTCCCCTATTTCTCTCAACTTTCTAGTCCATCCGTTATTGATACTTAACGAATTATTGACCAAATTATTGGACTTATAACTCGATTTCTCACCTTTTATCGCTTCCATAACACTGATATTCATCAATTTTTGTGCAATCTTGGGATAATAAAGCCCAAACCGCTTTAAACCCGCTACTGAATCCGGAAGACTCGTTTCTACCGCAATAGGCGTATTTACACACATTTTTGTCATATTTGGACATTTGGCTTGCTCTAATACAAATAACTTTTTACACGTTAAATACTAATACTTACCACTTGCTGGACCTATTTCTCTCGGCAACTTAGATATTTTTTCTATAATTCTCATTCGTTTGTCGCTATTCATTTTAAAAACAACACTTTCCATTCATATTATTATTTTATTGCTGTATGTAAACAAATTTAATCATTCATCAAAATATCTTGCCCATAAATTTTTTTTGATATTCATTCTAAATCTTTTTTTTTCTCCTATAACCTACCCCATAAAATTTATTTTATTTTACCTTATTCCAAACTTTTTTAATATCATCAAACAATCTAAACTTCTCCGAATATATTTTGCTATCAACTATTATCTTGATAAAATTAATTACTCTATTTAAAAATTCACAGATTTGATCTTAATAAAAAATAAATTTCAATATCTAAATCTGTAAAAATTATCATTTTATTTTACATGAATTCAAAAACAAACATTATAATACTTCTATTTTCATATTTTTTAACCGAATTTTTAATCAATTTGGATTAATATTTGGATTTCTTAGATAAAAATTTATAATTGAAAAATTAAATAATATTAAATTTACAAAAAATTTGTTTGTTAAATTCCTTATCGGAGTGAAAAAATTATGGCGAAATCTAAATTGATAGAAAATATTATCTCTTATTTTAATACCGTCCCGTCCGAAATTAAAAAAATACCCATGAAGGACAAGGACGCTCTTAGAGGTATTTCGTATACAGCTGAACAAGTAGAAGAATCTAAAAAGGAAAAGGAAAACTTTTTAAAAAGGTTCGCTGATTTTGTCCCTAAAGCTGAAAAAATTTTGAGCGAAAATAAAAAGGATTTTGAAAAACAATATGAAGAATGGAAAAAAACTGAAGCTCCACCTAAAACTACAGCTAAAGCACAGGCAATCCTTTATGGCGCAATCATTTCATCTATAATCGCAGCTCTAATCCCAGTATTCGCTGCTATTTTGACTACCTTCGGATATGCCGCTGCCACATGGATCGGCGCTGCCAGTATACCTGAAATTTTTGGCGGCTCATATTTACTTAATAAATATGACGTAATGAAAGCTAACATCAATAAAGATTATCTTAATTGGAAAGAAAAAGGAGATAGTATTTTAGAAAAAATCCAAACCGTTGATAGGACAATCGATACCTTATATATTCTGAAATATCGTATCGAATTTTATGTTAACGATGATGATATAATGGCTAATGAATGGACCTTCCAATCAATTAAAAAAGAAGCAGAAATGTTAATGGAATCAGTCCTGAATGTTTAAACATTTTATTTTCGTTTTATTTTCATTTTTTATTCTTTTTAATTCTTTTTTATTCTTTTTTATTCTTTTACATAAATTTAATACATAAATAATAAAGACCCTAATGGAATTGTCATTACTAAGATGACAAAGAATACAATACTAATTATTTTTCTCGATTTTGAAAGCGGTGTTACATCATTTAAAGGCCCAGGATGTGTTAAATTAAACCTCGAAAGTGCCAACACCAATATCGCAAATATAAAGTTAATTAAAAATAATACCACTAACGCTACATATGATGCATACTTGTAATATTTATTCCCTAACAATGCCCTAATAACATGCCCACCATCCAACTGCGAAATTGGCATCAAATTTAAACCCGTCACAAAAAAACCAATCCACGCTGCAAATGTTATCGTGTGCAAAACCGTAACATACATTGATGAATTATTAAATGCAATCAAATTTAACGCCGTCGGAGATACACTTACCGGACTCTTCGTTAATGCCCATGACAATAAGTAAAATATTAATGGGTCGGGCGAATTTGACGATACATTTACCCAATCATGGATTGGCGGACCTGCTAACCATATCGGTAGCCGAGAATAAATCGTCATTAAGGCACTCATATAGTCCATCTTTAGAAAAATTCCTGAAATTAAAAATCCAATTATTGCAACTATCAATGATATAATAAAACCAGCTAATGGACCTGAAAGCCCTAAATCAAATAACTCATCTCTATTTTTTGGCGGAGTCTTTTGGATTATTACCGCACCCATTGTCCCTATGGGCGGAATAAATGGAATGAAAAATGGCAACGTCGACTTTATCCTATGCCTCCTTGCTGCAAATAAATGCCCTAACTCATGAATTCCTATTATACCCAAGATCGCTAATGTATAACTAATTAAAAAAAATAACCCGGGCATCGTATTTATAAAATTCGGAAAATATAACGGGTCACTCCAAAGATTAAATGTCGCTGCTATAAATACTGTTCCTATAGTCGCTATCAAAAGGACTACATTTAACCACGTCCTACTTTTACCTTCCTTTCTGGCAGGTATGAACTTTAATGATAAATATTTACTTGTATCTAATTTGAGTCTCTCTGTCTTCACAACCTCCCTCAATAACGCAAATGTCTCCTTACTAGAAACCTCCTCCTGAACTCTGTTAAATGCACCATTTAACTTTTTTGCATCTCCTATCCGCTCCACTATAAATGTCGGAATGTTCGTACCCATTGCATAATAACTCTTCACTATTTTAAACTCCTTCTCCACTATCCCTCTTAACTCTCCTATCGAAAGCATTATTGGTTGCAAAAAATTGATCTCATTCATTATCTGCACTTTTATTTAATTATTTTAAAATTTAATTTAAAACACATTCTTAACCCTTTTAAATATTTACTTCCAAATTCTTTTTAAATATATTATTCCAATTCAAAACCCTAAAATTTTAAAATACATTTCTCAACTCTTTTACTATAAATTTTATTTAATCTACCTCATATTTCAAATTTAACTCCCTTTATTATCACTACCTAAATATAATGAGACTTTAAATTGACTGACGATATAAATAAAAAGAAAAATAAAATACCCTTCCAAGAAAAAATAATTTTCGGAGTCACTGTTAATATCTTACTCTTCGGACTTGTTAGCCTTTTCACTGACTATAGCTCCGATATGGTAAACTCCGTTCTACCACTTTTCCTCCTGTCTATTGGCGCCGGAGAAACTATTATTGGCGCAATCTCAGGAGTCTCTGAAGCCGTCGGTAATATCCTAAAAGGTGTTAGCGGCTGGATTAGCGACAAAATCAAAAACCGAAAATCCTTGGTCATCGGCGGCTATGCCCTGTCAAATATCTCTAAACCACTAATCGCTTTATTTCCAAATTGGGAATCTATCTTGGTCCTGAAATTTACCGACCGAATCGGTAAAGGACTCCGGACATCACCTAGAGACGCAATTATCGCCGAAAGCAGCACCCTTAGCCATAAAACTGGAGCTGCCTTCGGCATTCATAGAGCCATGGACACTACCGGCGCTATTCTTGGCCCTCTAACCGCCTCACTACTCCTAATCTATGTCTTTACTAATTCCACTAATATCACTCTTATTTACCAATTCATTATCGGTCTCTCTTTAATACCAGGCATCATCGCTATTGTTTTTGTAATCCTCGCAAAAGATATTAAACGTGAACGCGAAAAATTGGAACACAGACCAAACTCAATCACCATGAATAAAAAATTCGTAAGCCTTGTAGTCATTATGGCATTCGCTGAATTCGCTTCCATCGATTTGGCTTTTTTTATCTTAAGAGCAAGAGACTTTATCTCATTCCAATTTATCCCCCTTATCGTAGCACTCTCAAATATTGTATATGTCCTCTTCTCCATCATCGGCGGCAAAATTTCCGATAAAATCGGCAGAAAAAATGTTATACTCTCAGGACTCGGTATCCTCCTAATTTGCTCTGTCATTCTTATCTTCAATTACCCCCCAGGACTCTACCTCGCCCCACTCATAACTAGCATCTTTGTCCTGTTTGGAATGTACCACGGATTAGTTGACCCAGTATCCCGCGCTATGGTCTCTGATATCGTCGGAAATAACCGAAAAGATAAAGCATATGGCCTCTATTATTTAACTATCGGACTCGTAACTTTGCCCGAATCTATTCTATTCGGCTACTTCTACCAATTCTTTAACTACTCTTTTGCCTTCACATTCTCCTCCATTTTCCTCGCAATCTGTATGTGTATTTTTGCTATAAAAAAATTTAAATAAACTACTACCCCTCTTTTTCCCTCTTTTCTTTTATTCTACTTTCTGACATATCGTTTACTGAAACTTAATTTTATGCTTTTTTTATATCTTTTAATGTGAATTTATTATTTTTAACCATTTTCTTTTTCATAATATAGGAGCATTTCAGAGAGCTTTACGGCATAAAGTGATTTTATCGGTGCTATGTTATGTCTTATTAATCTATATTTAGTTATTGAGTGGATTTGTAGTCCTATACAGATTAATAATGCAAATACTCCAATATCTTCTCCTTTTTTTAGCATTAATTTAGAATTACTATTTCCAGCTATTTTGTAATACTCTTTTAGAGTTCCAAATAATGACTCAATAACTGAACGTCTCCTATATAATATTAAGTAATTTTCT
>SUPR01000038.1 GCA_005191425.1 Candidatus Helarchaeota ASGARD archaeon Hel_GB_B | reverse complement strand
CCTTCCCAGACAATTGGCTTAAGATCGGGATTTGCTAATTTAAGTCCAGTTGCAACAGCAATTCCCCTACCATGAAGTGCCATGTTCTTATGACCTGGTAGCACTAGGGGGATCATTGAATAACAACCAACACCAACTATATTAGGATAATTTAAGTCTAGACCATTATCTTCCCAGACGCGCGTAAACAAATGAGCTATTGTACCATAACCACAACCTCGACAGAATAAATTAAAGGTATGACCACTGAGTAGTCCAGTAAATGTATTTTTACCATATGGATGGTCTGGTTTTTCAATAGTATAAGTTGGTAATAATGCCATTATTTATTTACCTCCTTTATTTTTGCTAATATTTCTTTAGGCTCGTGAAGTCTGCCTATAGCCGTAATAGGTAATATTTTTGCATCGCAACCACCTATTGCTTTTACGTAGGTTAATATTTGTCCTAAATTAATTTCAGGGACAAGGATTGTGTCAACGGATTCAGCAACTTCCTTAATTTCTTTTTCTGGTAAAGGCCAAACTACACGTAATCGAAAAATCCCTACTTTTATTCCTTCATCTCGTGCGTCTTTAACAGCTTTTATTGCAGTTCTGTAGGGTAGCCCATAACATAAAACAGCGATATTACTGTCATCTAGCCAGCGGCGGTCATTTTTACAAATTTTATCAGCGTTTGAAATTATTTTATAAGTAATCATTTCATTAACTTTAGTGCTAACATATGGATCTTCAGAGGCAATTGAATCAGGGGTGTGAGTAACGGTAGGCATCCAGTTTGGATGATATTCAGTTCCTAAAACTGGTGGGGGTGGGATAATATAATGTCCTCTATTACTAGGATCTTCATAAGTAAATGGTCGATAAGATTTTGGGTTTAGGATATTTCCATCATCATCAAGAAGCACTCTTCTTCTTGGAATAATTTTTTTACGAATTTCATCAGCAGTGGGAATAATCACTTGCTCATGATTATGTCCTAAAAATGCATCAGATAAGACTACAACTGGTACTCTATATTTTTCAGCTGTATTAAAAGCGTCCATCATAAAGTCAAAAAGATCCTGACATGTAGAAGGAGCAAATGTAGGTAAAATATATTCACCATTTCCGCCATAGTGAGCTTGCATAACATCTGATTGATGAGGAAGAGATACAATACCAGACCCTGGCCCAGCTCTTTGTACATCGCAAATAACGCAGGGAATTTCATTGTTTGCTGCCATTGAAATGGTTTCTTGCATAAGCGAAAAACCAGGTCCTGAAGTCGACGTCATTGCTTTTAGACCAGCAAATGAAGCACCGACTACTGCATTAATACTTCCAATTTCATCTTCCATTTGGATAAATCTGCCACCAACTTCTGGAAGTCTTTGACTCAAATGTTGTGGAACTTCGTTTTGTGGTGTTATTGGGTAGCCCGCAAAGAACCTGCACCCAGCAGCTATTGCACCTTCAGCCATTGCTATATTTCCCATTAATATTTTTTTCCCGGGTTCTAAATCGTAATCTTCTAAAATTAAATCATCATTAATCATTTTTACCAACCTCTATTACATAAATTGATAGATCAGGACAAATCAATTCACACTCTTGACAGAACTTACATTCTTTTCCATCGACAATCTTAGGTGGATAGGCTACTTTAGTGTTCAGTTTATCGCCTTTTTCTAGTACTTTAGTAGGGCAAACTTCGATACATAAGCCACAACCTGTGCACTTTTCAAATTGTAGCATTAAATATTTCCCTTTTTCTTGATCTTCATATAATTTTGGAATTTTATATTCCTCCGATGTTATTTTATATTTTTCATGAAATTATTTTAAAATTAATAATATGAATTATATAAATTTTAATCCTATTTGTAAATATTTTATTGTAATAAATTCTACATTGATTGAAAAATTAAATTTGTTTATAATTGTAAGATTTTTAGAAAAAATTAGTTTAATAAATAAAGAACTGTTAAGGAAAATTCGAAACCTTATTTATGCCCCCAATTTTGTTGTTTAATTTTATTATAACACATAAAATCATAAGGATAATTGAAATATATAAAAATTTAATAAGAATAATAAATCGGTCTCTCATTTTAAATTTCAGATTTATTAATATTTTAGATAGTTCAATAATCTTATTGGTCATACTCTATTAAATCAAATTTTTTGGGGGCCAAATTAATGTTGTTGCTCAATACATAAGGTCTAGTTGTAATTTCATTGAAAATTTATTATTATGATTATAGAAATTCTGGATAAGAAAATAAGACGATGATATTATCAAATTATTTGTTATTTTATTCGAATTTTATGACCGCCCTTAAATTCATAACTTTTTTTATAAAAAAGAGCATTTATTAATTGTATAAATTATAAAATTTTTGTTGATAAACAAAAGCAGGGCAGAGAAAAAATAATAATGAAATAAAATGATCCTTAAAACATTAAGATTAGAATATTTGTTTTCTGTTTTGACTTCGATCCTTTTAGCAATCTATATCAACAATTTAGAAATTATCAATTATATAAAATTTATTGGGGGATGGATATTTTTTGGAATTTGTGGAAACCTTTTAAATGATATTAAGGACCAAGATAGGTCTTTAGAATTCTCGAAAAACCAATTAATTGCCTTTTTTTTAATTTCTTTTTTATTCGGATTTTTATTAATGTTAGAATCATTTATTTATAACATATTAAATTTGATATTTTTCTTTACAAGTGCAATTTTAGTTGTTTTATATTGCTTTAAAATTAAAAAATATGCAATTATAAACAAATTTGTCCTCGTGTTTTCCTACATAGTTTTTCCATATTTAATGGTAAAAATTCCAAATATATCAGAACCAACATTTTTCGGACAGATTAACATAATTTTAGGAGTTTTTATGTTTTCAATAGCAGGTCAAATAATTCACGAAATTTCGGATCAAGAGGCATTTAGAAAATACCAAATAAAATTATCAAGATTTGTAATTCTTATTTTTTCATTCATATCAATTATTTTTTGCTTGGTAGGGACGTTTTTATTATTCGATTTATACTTATTACCATTAATCACAATACCAATTGGAATTTTATTTTTGTTTAGAAAACAAATTACACCAAAAAATGTCCATAAAAGAGCTGGGATTTTGGTAGGTAATCTCTTAATGATATATTTTTTGTTTTTATTAATTTAATTTCTTTTTTATTTAAGATTAAATTTTTAAATTTTACATTTAAGTCAAAAAAATATTTATAAAATTAATAATAGGACGCTGAATTTTGCCTTTAAAGTAACATATAACCTTTTAAATTTTATGAGAATGATGATAAGAGAATTTGAGTTTAAGACTGATAGACTTATTGTATGTAGATATAATAAAAAAGGGTTAGTTAATGCATAGATAATGTTAAAGATTAATTAACTATAATCTATAAAGAAAAGAAAAGCTAAGTTTGGATATTCAAGTTAAAATTAAGAGAATTCTTAGATATAATATAAAATTATTAAATTATTTATAAAAGATCTCACCGGTTTTAATTAAATTATTCTAATTATCATTATTTTAATTTATTTTTTTTTTCTTGCATATCTTTAAAAAGATGAAAAAGATTTGAGCAAAAAAATATTTTCTAAATTTAAAAAATTATCTGAAAAATTATGACAACCTTTAATAATTCAAATTTATAGCAAATTATAGTATTTATTACAAAAAAATTGGGTTTAAATGTTGATGGACAAGCGCTACTTTCTAATTGGAGTTTTAACATTAATATTTTTTAATACCATAATAATGGTACCGATAGTAAAAGGAAATTGGAATTATTCCGTAAAAAGCGGGGATTTTTTAACATATAATTTTATTTTTCAGAATAAAACAATAATTTCATTTTATAGAGTAAATTCGGTAAATAATTGGACTACTACACAAACGCTTATTAATTCTAGTGAGAAAATGATTTCATATAATTTAAAGGTCAAACTTTTTGTATTGAATATTACAAAAGAGAGTATTTTTGGAAATTTAACAGTATATAATGGTAGTAGTACAATTTATCATTTAGGAAATACGACTATAGGTAAGAAAATTCCGGATAAAATAAATTCTACGAAGTATACTGAGATATATGCATTATTAAAAAATAATATACTCCCTAAATACATTACTTTATACATTTTAGGTTATTCTTGGGATTCTATTAATAATTTCTACTTTTACACAAATGGCGTTGGCGTTCTTAATTTAAAATTCTTAGACGCGTTCCAAAAATTTTACAATCCTTTAGGAAGGTCATATTTGATAAATGTATATAGAATGAGATTTACATTTACAGGAAACGTATTTAGGTCATTAAAGAATAATAAACAATTTGGGATTAATTCAATAGAGTATGATGATTTTTATTGGAATTGTTTAACAGGAATTTTAATAGAGCGATATTATTACTACAATACAAAGAATACGGTCCAATTTGGAAATAATACAGAGAAAGAAACGATAACTGAGTCCTCAACTCAGATAGTATTGACAAATACTAATATAACTATTCCAGTAGCGATTCCAAATTATCTTTATGTAATAATTATTTCAAGTGTAATAGTCATAACCATTATATTCATAACTTATAAAAGATTATACAAGCCAAGGCAGGGGAAAAATAAAGAAATTGAGGAATATTTATCTAAGAAAGCAAAAAAATTTAAGAAGGGGGTTTAGAATTGAAGGGTCAGGATAATATAATAGAATTAGAACATTTATTTAGATATTACGGTAATTTTTGTGCTTTAAAGGATGTGTCCATTAAAATCAAGAGGGGAGCTTTTGGGTTGCTTGGCCCAAATGGAGCTGGAAAAACAACTACGATATCGATCTTAGCTGGTCTTTTAAAACCCCACTATGGTACAATAAAAATGTTTGGTGGACTTGATTATTACAAGGATGGAATAGAAATAAGGCAAAAAATTGGATTTTTACCTGAAAGAAATTTTATTCTTTTGAATCTAACAGCCAGAAAGTTTTTGATGCTTATAGGAAGGTTATATGGGATATCAAAAAGTGAACTAAAAAACGATGTTGATGAAATTTTGAAATTTGTTGGGTTAAATGAATGGAAGGACAAGCCAGCAGCTAAGTTTTCAGGAGGAATGCGACAAAGGTTAGGGCTTGCAGGAGCTTTAATTAACAGAGATGCTGAATTGTATTTTTTTGATGAACCTACCTCTAATATGGACCCTATAGGACGCTCTGAAATCTTGGACAAAATAAAAGAATTAGTTAAGTTAGGAAAATCATTTATTTATTGCTCACACATTCTCCCAGAAGTAGAACGCGTTTGCAATAATGTTGCGATAATGAACGAAGGTCAAATTGTAGCTTCAGGTAAAATTAACAAATTATCTCAAAAATTGGCAAAAAATTTATTTAAAATTAAAGTTTCAGATCAAAATTTATTATTTGATAAATTATCTGAGGAAATTGAGTTGACTATTACAAACGATCAAGAAGATTATATAACTTTTGAATGCGATAATCCAGAATTTATTTTTAAGAATATTTCCCGAATAGTATCAGAGAATAATATTAAGTTGTATCATTTTGAAACGGTACAATTAACTTTAGAGGAAATATTTAAAAAATTAGTTGTAGACGAGGAATCATCAAATGAAAATTAAAATATTGAATATATTAGGATATGATTTAAAAGATTCATTTAAAATAGTAAAAGTATTAGTTGGTTTTCTAATCATATTTATGATACCATTATTTAACCTGCTTGGAATATATCTCTCTATGATTTTTGGATTTGGTACAAGTTCGACTTTGACTGTTATACTTGAAAACTTTGAGAATTTTCTTTATGAAATTAATTTAGTGTGTTTTGGTGGAATAATTGGGCCACTGTTTGCCGGAATTTATGGTGCAAAGAGCGTAATTGGATATGGAGTAAGAGTTAAAATTATATATAGTAAACCAATTAATAGGGGAGATCTGATAGTTTCTAAGCTTATATCATTTCTTGCGTTAGCATTTATAATAATTGCAGCATCAGTAATAGTATATTCAATCATTTATTCAATTTTATTTGGTATTAACATTTTCCATTATGAAATGGACATTATTTTACCCACAATATTTCTCCCAATAATTTCGATCATAAGTTCGTTCGCATTAGCGGCATGTCTTGCGTCAATTTTTAAGAAACAGGGTGCAACAATTGCGTTTGCGGTTATTTATTTCTTATTTTATCCTCTAATGATCTACGGGATCGTTATATTGACGATACAAATGAATTTATACACAGCAATGGGTCAAGGAAATTCTATCATTTGGTATGGAATTTTAGTTATGATTTTATGTTGTTTAAGGCTTGACTTTTATTACACAAATTTAATAAATGGAATAGGCCGATTCAACATTATATCAATGAGGACTAACGGTCAGTTGTTTAGCCTAACATCAATGTTTAATTATAATTTTGCAATATCAATTGACGCATTAATTAGTCTTATCTTCTTAATCTGTTTTTCGGTGGTCATGTTGATCTTATCTATTTCACGTTTAAGTCTTATGGACGTGATAGACTAATTCACATTTATAGCAAATTAAATATACAATTTTTATTTAAAACGGGCTATACGAATAATTAAAATGAAATTTTTTTTAAAAATCAGTTCAACCTATACTAAATTGCCTAAATTAATTTATTTTGTAATTAAAATTAAAAAAATTGATTTTCTTGAAATCTTTTCAATTTTTTACAGAATGGAGAAAAATAATAGATAATCTAATGAAAATATCTATATTTTAAGAAAAAAGGTGTTTTAAAAAGATAGTAATAGTAAAATATAGTATAGTTTAGAATAAATGAAAATGAATATTATATTTGTGAGTTAATATTAAAAGAGATTTCCACAATATTTAAAAAATAATATAATATTACCTTGAATAAAAACATAAGAGCATAAAATTTTATTTGTTAATTTGGAAATGTTAAACACAATGAGCAAGAAATTCATAATTTATTGAATAGACAACATATTAAATTAAAAAAGGAACATTTTTTTAATATAAAAATTATTTTAATTTCCAAGAAAACGGAGATTGAATATATGTTAGAAAAAATAAAGAAGATAATTATTGATTTTGGAGACGGTATTGAGGAAGCTGTTAATGAGGCTTTAGATAATAACATAGAAATAGGGAAGATAATTGATGCGATAAGCGAAGGACTTGATAAAGTTGGAGAACTTTATGAAAATAGGGAATATTTTCTATCGGAACTAATTTTATCAGGAGAAGCTGCCAAAAAAGGTATTGAAATGATATTGCCAAGGTTAAACAAAGAGAAATCAGGAATAAAAGGTACTGTGGTATTTGGAACTGTTAAAGGAGATGTCCATGATATCGGTAAAACAATAGTTTCTGCCTTTTTAATTGGGGCAGGTTTTATTGTATATGATTTGGGTGTTGAAGTAACAGCTGAACAATTTATTGAAGCAATTAAAAAGCATAATGCAGATATTCTTGCAATGTCAACTTTATTAACCAATACTATGAGTTATATGAAGGAAGTTATAGATGCTTTAAAAGAGGTAGGCCTAAGGGACAAGGTCAAAGTGATTGTCGGAGGGAGGCCGCTTTCTAAAGAATTCGCAGAACAAATTGGGGCAGATGGTTTTGCAATAAATCCATTTGATGCAAAAGAATTATGTAAAAAGTGGATAAAAGAGAAAAACCAATAAAAATATATTACCAATTCATTTTCATATTTAGGTTATAAATATGGATACTTTTAGCCATATTATAATAGGGTTTTTAATATTTGCTAAATATGACTTAAGGTTAGCATTTATTGCTGGATTTATGGCTATGTTTGTAGATTTAGATATACTTATATATCCACTGGGTTTGAAATTTCCAATTTTCGAACATAGAGGAATTGTCCACGCAATACCAATAGCAATTGTTTATACAGCAATAGTTGCTTTCGTATTTATGTTTTTGACAAAATTGAATTATGCTTTAATATTAATTGCAGGGCTTACAGGGTCTTTACTGCATATTTTTTGTGATACTTTAACAAATTATGGGACATATTCATTATATCCCATTGTAAAAAAGCATATAAAATTAAATATAATCTATGGTGTTGACCCAGCTACAATATTTATCAGTATACCATCATTAATTTATTTATATTATTTTTATATTACAGCAAATTTTGTGGCATTTTATTATCTTTGTACATTAATTTCAATTGTTTTTGTAAGTTACTTTTTAATACATATTATATTAAAATTGATTGTAACTATTAAATTTAAAAAAGAAACACTACCGACTTTTTCTAGAATCACCTTTAAAATAATAGATGTTAAATATTTGGTAAGTGGAAATGAGAAATATAAATTATTAAAATGGAGAAATTACAATATAATTACTAGGCATTTATCAAGTGAAAAATCTTTTAAATTACCATTATATGAAGTAAATCCTCCTTTAAATTCGGAAGATGAAATGATTGCATATTCATATGAATTAAAAGGAGTTAAAAAGACTTTTAATAGATTAGATTATATAGTTTGCAAAATAAAGGGGAAACAAGATAATTGGACAGATATTTTTTGGTATTCATTAGAATTAAACAGTAAAAAGTTTAATATGGGCATAGATGTAATTTTAAAAAAGGATGGAAATTATAAAATAAAAAGATATTATCCAATTATAGGTAAAACTAATTTATTTTTTAAAAAGATTTAATAAAATAGAAAAATTATTGTCTAACCATTGATTAATCGTCAAAAAATCAGATTTTTGATTGTACATCGCAATAAAAGCAATGTTATCTAATATCGGTTTTAAATAAATAAATTCATTATTGTAATTAATTTTAATAGAATCAATAGGCTTGGTTTCTTGAAAATTTTTCAATGGATTAATTATTAGAGGCAATTTAGCGGAAAATAATCGGACATTATTCTCATTATCAGCCGAATAAATAAGAGGTAAACCTTTAATTTTAGAAGCTACACCTACAAAAGCAATTAAACTACAATTACATTTTTTATACAGTTTATTCATATCTTTTTCTAATTCCTGAAATGTTTCGATAGGTTTTCCCGTGAAAAATTCTTTTAATCTAGAAATTAAACCCATTATAATATCACAAAATATTAGTTTTTAATGTTTATTGTAGATTTTAGCGATTTTACTTGCAGCTTCTTCAACTAAAAGAGTAGCTATACCAATTTGAACATTCTTTTTAGTTAAAGAAGAGATAATTAAATTTTCATTTATATGATATAAAATAATATATCTATTTTGAAATTTTAAAATTATTTGATCAAGAACTCTTTTGGTTAATTTAAAAAAAGCATCCATCTGTTTAATCATTAAATTTAAAAATTCCTTATCTTTATCAGTGGAAGATGTAACACCGGTTGACGAAATTAGGGCGCTGTCTAATATTTCATCATTGGCATCAAGATCTTTTAAAATTTCTTTAGCCTTTTTATAAAGTTCTCTATCAATGTCAAGTTCTTGGGAGGTATATATGATTTTTTCAATAAAAGAATCGAGGTCATTATAACATTTTAAATCGCAACCAACTTTATTTATTTTCTCACCATATTTGAAGATAATATAATTTTTAATAGATTCCAATGTCTTGTGAACATTAATAATACTATCAGAAACATCACAAATTGCTGCGAAAATTATTTCATTATTTTTATGTATTGCTTTATCAAATACAATTTTGAATTTAGTCCCTAATTCCATTGTATTTATATCAGTGCCACATAATGCCTGCGAAAAAACAAAAAAAGCTGAAAAAAAGCCGGACATAACTGTTTCGTCCATGTCAAAGTGGCCAAATGCTTTATGGTAAATATTTTCACCAGATTTTTTTAATATTAAGAGATTTTGGATCATTTTTCATTCAATCATTGTTTAATTTTAATTTTAATAGTACAAATAGGCGCGCCATTAGATTTTAAGTCCTCGCTTATAATTTCCGCATCCCCAAATGCTTTTTTTGCTGAATTTTCTGTTAAACCTTCGGTATAAGTACAATAAAATTTTTTAGATATGTCAATACCTGCTTTTTCAAATGGACAAATTTTGAATTTTATTATAAGCTCATTATCACTTGAAACTATGACTTCAGCACCACCTTCACCTAAAGCTGGTTCAAAAACATCTTTTACTATATAATTTGCAAAATCAGAAGGAGTCCATTCTTTAACATTGAATTTTTCTCGCATTCTTTTTTCAATAGCTTCTCCTTGACGTTCACCAATAAGACGGAAAATTGTCATAATGGTCTCAGGGCCCATAACCATATCAAATTCGCTCATACACATCTTGAACATGCTTGCAATAAATTTTAATTGCTCAGACATTTTTAAATCACCCAAATATTTTACTTAATTTTTCACTTGCGGATTCCATTTCTAATGTTATTAAACCTACATTAGGCGCAACATCAGTTAAAACAACTAAGATTACTTTACCGGCGCCAATTAAAAACATATTACCTTTATCAATTTCTAAATTTAAACTTCTAAAATTGCCATTAAATAATGCTTCAGCGGTTCTTTTTGAAGTTCCCAATAATGCCGCACTCATAGCAGCAATCATTCGTTCATTCGATTCACTAGGGAGTGATGAAACAATCATTAGCCCATTTGTGCGTATAACTGCCGATCCAAGAATATTAACTTTTTCTCCAAGTTCAGTTAATACCTTTTTTGCTTCGTCCACTAAACTCATTTTAAATCTAAACCTATCAATATCATTTTTTTGTTAAGTTATTCTTAGTTTCTTTTATTTAAATCATATAAAAATTTATTGTAATTAATTTAAATAGTATTGTTAATTTTTAATTTATTCTTTAGAATATTTCTGATTTTTTATGAACATAAAATTTTGGTTAATTTATTTTAATCTATAATATAATAAAACGTAAAACTTTAGAATATTAAAGATTAGAATTACAAATTATAGATTTTTGATCAAATTATAAGCAATGAAGGAATTATTAATTATTAAATTAAAAATTTACTTGTCAAATAATATAAAAATTATATAAATTTAATTTATATTTGCCAATTTATCCAAAAATGTTAAAAAGGTCTTAAATTTTGATATTATATATAGTGAAAAATAAAATAATATCAAGTAAGAGGATAATTAATTATGTTTCTATTAATAAGTAGTAAAAAATTAGATTTGGACAGTAAAGTTACGACAGATATGAAAGGTTTTGGGTTTACTCCGATATATATTAAAGATTTGGAGCCAGAAAAGTCGGATGAACTCAATGAAATAGTTTTTGACATAGAGCCTGGATTAGATTTTTCAGATATAATTGATAGATATGATAGAGATGAATCATTTAGTGATAAAATTATTGCAAATATTAAGAAATCCGGTGATGGATATTTATCATTTGTTTCTGAAAATTCGGTTAGTGGATACAATGTCGTAAGAGAATTTATAGATAGTTCAGGTATAATTTTAAGGTATTTTTGGAAACAAGGGACTAGTTTTAAAGGCGAGACGAAAAAGAATCAAGATAAAGAGGTTGGTGGAGTCTGTATACTTCAAATTATTAATACAAGTGATTCTAAAATTGTGTTTTATAAATTAAATGAATTTGCAACAGGTTTTAGAATTGAAGATCTTTTTGGAAACGAGCTTGGAGATTTCTCAGGCCCAGAACTTGAGCAAAAAGAACAATTTGAAGTTGCAGTTGGTGAAAAAATGGAATTTACGCATAATTTTAATCTAACGGCACCTTCAGGATTTTATAAGTTTGTACCGTATACTTCAAATTTTGAATTTGAAGGAAAAGAAGGAGTATCGTTCTGGACATTTCCACCAATTACAATAAAAATAGAATAAATTAAATAATCTACGATAAAATTTAATAAATTATCATATTATTTTTTTCAATGATTATAACAGAACATTCTAAACATATATTTTTCTTATATATATTAAAAAACGCTTTATTTTTATAAAAAATTTTAAAATATTATTGATTTAATTGATATAGATAAATAAGACTTTAAGAATAGTTTGGTTATGTTTTAAAATTTTTGTTGTATTTATTTCATTATTAAAAATTTAATTGTTTTAAACATGGAATTCTATTGGGGAATATTCTATCATTCCACAACCAGCTGTTCTATTTCCTCCTAAATTAGTCAGAGCACCAAATCTGCATAAAGCATCAATCCAATTTGAGAACCCATTATTAGGATCTAAATTGACGAATTTTGCCCATCCAATAAAACCAACAGGTCTAGACTTTTTCCCGATGTCGATTGTTTGTGTTTTTAGCTTATAACTTGTAAGGTAAATATTTTTATCCACCCAATCATAAAAATCTGTAAAGTCCAAGTGAGAATCTCCAGTAGCAAATTGGTTCCATAAATGAGCTAAATTGGTAAATATGGACAGAGGGCTAGGAAAACGAATTGTCATTTCTGAACCTTTCTTCTGGAAATAAGTTGGAGTTTTAAACTGAATTTCAAATTTTATTATCCGATATGAATTTTTGATAAAATTACTAATTTTTTTTGTTTCTAATTTTATATTTTTGATAATAAAATCAGTACCACCAATGTTTAATTCTTGCTCCTTCATTTCAAGAATATGCAGTAATATCTGTTCCGATAAATCTTGGTTAAAAATGTTTAAAATAAATTCGATGCCATTTTCAGAATATAACAATTTAATAGAATATGGCCGTATTTTATTTGGAACATGAAGAGAGTCTACCAATGAAGAGTCAATTTTAGATAATAAATTCATAAAAACTCCTCTAAAAATATAAGGTCGTTTCTTGATTCTCACATTTTCAATTTTAGCATTTTTCATTAGGCTAAACGTAAAAGAGTACATCTTAAACCCTCTATTAGAATTGCATAAATAAATTAATCAATATTAAACTTTTTGATATATAAATTTATAATTGTTAATAAAATTATGAATTTAAGTGGAAATGTACTTAAAAAAATAAAAGAGCTTAAAATATAAACAGATTATATATGGGAATTTTAAATGTTAATGACTTAGAATAAGAGTACTAAAGGAATATCTGTATTATTATATAATTTTAATAGTATTTTAAATAATTTTGAGTAGAAAATTCTTACCATTCGAAAATGAAACAATTTATTTAACAATTTAAGTATTTTAAATTTTAATATTGATGAAAAACTCCATGTTTTATTAGAATCAATGGTTTTTATTTTAAAATTTTTTGAAAATAGGTTTAAAAGCATCTGAACGGTGAAAATTGAAATTATATCCCATGACCTTTTTGATTGATTATGCTTGGGGGTCTCACCAGTAGCAAATTGAACTAGCTCAAAAATATGGAATATAGGAAGCTTAATATTTAATAATTCTTTGGCTACAGAAAAAATAAACAGACACGCACTACAATAAACTATTAATGCTTTGGCACCTGTGGATTCGGCTTCTTTTAAGCGTATATAAGATTGTTTCATAATGTCAAGGACATTAAAACTATATGAGGCTGCTCCAAAGCCACAACAAGTCGCATTTTCTTTATTATGTTCCATTTCAATAATCTTTAGACCTAGTTCGTTCAATATTTGCCTGTTTGTATCCCAAGATTCACTGCCCAAACTTTTAGAGAAACAATTATCGTGGATTGTGACTTTACTTTTTAATCTTTTTGTAAGTTTAAGGTCATTATTTTTTATTTCTTTTAAAAGGTATTGAGATAACGTTTCTAATTCAATATCAATTTTGTGTCCAAATCTGGGTAGTATATTTTTAATCATTGAATATTCTGCTTCCATAAAAGTAATTATTTTTTCGACCTTCTTTCTTTTAAATTCATTGATTGTCATATTGCCTATTTGGTCTACAATGTCTAACAACCCTAATTGATAGATATGCCCACCATTACACCAAAGTTTTTCTGTGCCTCGTTTTTTGATATCTTTAATAATATTACTCTCGGTTAAATATGGAAAGAATTGAGTGAAACAGCCCATTAATAAAAATTGTTTAGTAAACTCTTTATCCCAATTATTTATTATTTCATTTTCGTTTTTAGAGAATAGAAACTCAAGTCCTGTCCATAAATTATATTTCTCATTTGGAAGGACAAGTTTTGCTATTGGTGAGATGCCTTTTTCTACATATCTGGTATAAAAATTAAATAAAATTAAATTATATGGGTTGCAATTTTTGTCGCAATATAGATTACAGCTAAAACAACTGTGACATTTCAAAATTACTTCGGCTTTTTCTAAATTAATTAATTTTTTTATTTCTATTTTTGCTTTTTCAATAGGGTATAAGAGTACTGGACACTTATTTAGACAAATACCACATTGATCACATTTGTCTATATCAAAAAAATCATTTAAAACAAATTCTTTCATTTTATTCGCACCGGCTTAATGTGGGATTTTAGGTAATCTATACCTTTTCCTTGATAAAAGTAAAGGAAATTGTTTTATTATGATCCCAAGAAAAAATGAAATAGCTCGCCTGAATTCTCTTCTTTTGGGGGTTTCTCCGATAGATAATTGAAGTAATTCAATAATATGATATACTGGCAATGCTGGTGGATAAAGTAATTTTACTACATAAAACATTTGTAGGCATCCAGCACAATACACCACATGCATTTTTGCTCCAGTCTTCTTTGCATTTCTAAGCCTAGAAAGTGTTGCTCTTATTAGGTCAAGAGGAAAATATCCAGAATATGGGCTAAATCCGCCTGCAATACCGCAGCAGATTGTGCATTCGCGGGAATTCTTCATTTCAACAATAGTGGCGCCTAATTTTTCTAGTATTTTTCTTGGTATATTAATATAATTTTCACCAAAAAATTTAGAATAACAAGAATCTTGGATTGTAACCTTTATCCCTTTTAATATTTGCCTTTTTAATTTAATTTCACCATTTTCTATTTTTTCCCATAAATAATCTAAATATGACTTAATAGGAAAATCGAATTTTGCACCAAATCGAGGTAAAATATTTTTAAAGACATTAGTACCTGCAGTGCATAAAACGACCATATCTTTAACTCCCAATTTATTAAAATATTTATTTAATCGTTGGGTCTGGTCTTTAACTTGATCAAATAAACCAGTCCTATAAAATGTTTCGCCACAACAGAAATCCAATGAATAACGTATTTCTAGGTCCTTAAATAAACTAGTTTCTGTTAAATATGCAGCAGTATATACATTACAACCAGGATAACAATATGTCCCTTTTACGGGGTCTAAATTTTTCCATTTTTCATATAATTTGCGTTCATCTTTTGGAATTCCACGCATTGCTAATGTATAACTTCTGAAATTTGGATTATCTAATGTATTATAATACTTAGCCCACATTGGTAGCCCATTTTTTTGATAATATTGATACCACCTATGCAATATTAATTGAGCTGGATTTGCACCATTTGGACAAATTAAATTACAATAAAAACAACTCTGGCATTTTTGTAAAACAACTTTAGTTTCATTCCCAGCTAAAATACGTTTCATTTCAGCAATAGATTCATCTATGGGTAATTTTAGAACTGGACATTCATTGAAGCATTTCCCACAAATGTTACACTTTTCTATTTGGAAATCGGAAAAAAAATCCATATCTTTTTTCAATAAATTTACTTCCATGCTATTTGTTATAAATTCTTAAACTTTAATTTAAAATAGACTAATTAAATTAAAAAATCTTTTGTCTGGCTAAAATTATAAATGTTATCTTGGTTTTTGGTAAAAAGTAAATTGTAGATTTTATTTAAAACTTAAAATTAGTATTATTACTTATTTTATATCTATGTTCGTTCTTATATTAAAAAGATAGTTAGAATTTTTAATATAATTTTTTATAATATTTTATAATCTAATTTTAATTTCGAAAATCTAATTTTAAATCATATATAGAAAAAATGAAATAATTACTAAATATAATCCTTAAAATTGGTGCATTATTGGGACCAATTAAACCAATAATTTGTTATATTTATTTAAATTCTAAAAATACGTTATTTAATTATTTAAAATAAAAATTTTATATTTTACAAATTTTCGGAGTAGATCATAAATAAATTAAAAATATTTTCTGTATATATTAATTATAGAATAAAAATGAAATCATTAATAGTCTCACCAGAATTACACCCCAAAAATAAAATCCATAAGAAGCGATTGTTAACATCACCTCATTGGTTATGTATGGAAAGAGCAAAATATTATACAGAATCATATCAAGAAACAGAAGGAGAACATCCATCAATTCAAGCCGCAAAAGCTCTTAAAAAGACCTTTGAGAATATGACTATAAAAATATATGATGAAGAAAAGCTTGTTGGAAATAGGGCGTCACACTTTATTGCACCTCCATTTGCTCCTGAAAGGGGTGATATTAATTATGTCTTAAAATACCTCTTACCAGATTTAAAAAAATTCGGATATATTATATCTCCAGAAGATGAAAAATTATTATTCAAAAAAATCTTACCTTATTGGAAGGGAAAAACAGTAAGAGATATTAAAATTTCTAGATTTGAAAAAGCGGGGATAAGTAGTAAATTAAATTTGAGTTTAAAGGAAATTTTGAGAAAATTACATGCTTTTGATTTAAATAATTTTATTTCTATGATTAAAAGAGAAAATTCAATAACGAATACAAATAAAGGGTTAAAAGCCAAGTTAAAAAAGTATGAAAACATATTAAAATTAATAATCAAACTTCCAAGTATGATAGAAGCCATAAAAGGAGGATCTGCTGATAATATTAAAGGTAGAGGACGTTGTATAGATACACAAGCCCATATAGTTGTTGGTCATAAAAATGTCCTCAAATATGGATTTAAAGGAATTAAAGAAAAAGCTTTGATAAGACTAAAAACTGCCTCAAATGATGACGAAATAAATTTTCTTAAATCTGTTGAAATAGTTTGTAATGCCATTAAAAATTTTAGTGATCGATTTTCCAACCTGGCCGAAATAAAGTCTAGAACTGAAAAAGACCTCGAAAGAAGGAAAGAGCTTCAGGAAATATCAAATATTTGTAAAAAAGTACCTTGGAATCCACCAGAATCATTTTATGAAGCTTTACAATCTTTATGGTTTACTCAAAATGCTGTAATTATAAGTTATGGAGCAGGAAGTGGTATAACACCTGGTAGAGTCGACCAATTATTATATCCGTTTTATAAAAAGGATATTGAATCTGGTAAAATTACGGAAATCGAAGCACTTAGGCTTATTGAAGAATTTATTATAAAAATTAATAACAATGTAGTAATTTGGCCAAATATTATGGGTGTAAATTTAAACCACTTAGGTTCAGATATTGAGAACATAACTCTTGGTGGTATAGATAAAAATGGAAACGATGCTGTAAACGAATTAACATATTTATTTATTGATGCCGTTAGAAATACAAAATTGGCGACTTCGGTCTCTTTTAGAATTTCAAAGACATCCCCAAAAGAATATATTAGAAAAATTGTCGAGCTCCATAAACACACCAATGGTCCTGCGTTCTTCAACGATGAAATTACTGTTAAAGCATTAATGAGAGATGGATACTCACTCGAAGCAGCAAGGGATTATTGTATTGTTGGTTGTGTTGAACCTAATGGTAATGGTGATACTTTTGGTGCGACAGGTGGATCAAAAGAATATTTTCCAACGATAATTGATTTAATTTTTAATCGTGGAAGGACTACCTTTTTTGGAAATTTTGATACAATAGATACTGGAGATCCCACACAGTTCAAAAGTTTTGATGAATTTATGGACGCTTATTATAAACAAATGAAACATGTGGTATCAATATGTACTAAAGCAACAAACATAAGAGATGATATTTGGGCAGAAAAGTATCATAACCCATTAATTTCATGTACAATTGATGGTTGTATTGAAAACGCCAAAGATATGACAGCAGGAGGGGCACTTTATAAATTTGGTGTTGTGGGTGGTGGTGGACTAGCAACCGCTGTAGATTCGTTAGCAGCAATTAAAAAATTTGTTTATGATGAAAAGTCGGTTAAGATGAAGGACCTAGTCCATGCAATTAAAAATAATTTTAAAAATAATGAAATACTCATGCAAAAGCTTAGAAATGGACCTAAATTTGGTAATGATAATGATTATGTAGATTCTATTGCTGTAGAACTTGTAGATAAATTTTCAGATATGGTCTTTCATCGGAAGTTAAGAAGAGGTGGACACTTTAAAAGCAGCTTTATTTCTTATGGACTTAATGTCTACGAGGGAGCGCTTGAACCGGCAACCCCAGATGGAAGAAAAGCTGGAGAACCTTTTTCAAACAGTATTTCACCCAGTAATGGCGCAGAAACTAATGGACCAACAGCTACGCTCAATTCTCTTGCAAAAATTGATCATACAAAAATTGGATTTGGAAATTCATTAAATATGAAATTTCCTGCATTATTACTTAATTCAGAGAAGGGTGTTGAGACATTAGAATCTTTAATCCTGTCTTATTTTGATATGGGAGGATATCATATTCAATTTAATATTATAGACTCAGATACCTTGAAGGATGCACAAAAACATCCCGAAAATTATGAAGATCTGATTGTAAGAGTTTCAGGATACGCTGCATACTTTGTCAGACTTGGCAAAAGAATTCAAGATGATATAATAGAAAGAACAGAATTCTGTAATGTAGTTTAACTTCAGTTTTATCTCTCTTTTTTTAAAATCGATTAAATGCTTAATTAACTCATCTTTATTTTCATTAAAAATTGAAAATTTGGCCGGAATTAGATTAAATAATAAATGTTTTTAATTATTCAAGCCAAAAATTAATAAACATAAAATTCATGGACTGGCTATTTTTGACTTTTTGTTTCGTATAAGGCATTATTTAGTTTGTCGTTTTGCAAGTTTTGCCTTTAAAAATATATTGATTATGTCAAGTGCCGAATTTATCCCGTTTTTTATAATGAATAATATTCCTCTTGATTTTGAAAGCTTTCTGAATAGATTTAAATTTGACCTATGTAAGGCAGCATTAATGTTTACTAACCGAGTAATTCTGGTTAAATCTTTTGGAGTTAACTGGTGTGTTTTTATTACCGCATTTTTAAAATTATAATCAGCCCAATTTTTATTTATAATTAAATTTTCATTTTCTAATTTTTCAAAAATTTTTGTACTTGGCAGAGGAGTTAAAATAGAATAACTCATAAAATCGACTTGTAATTTTTTAATATTATCTACATTTTTCATAATATCTTCTTCTGTTTCATCTAAATCTGCCCCAATAATGACATTTCCTACAATAATAATGTGATTTTCGTGTAATATTTTAATAGCTTTATGAATAGTTTCAACATTAATTTTTTTATTGACGTCCGTGAGGCCCTTTTTTGTAATGGATTCTATACCCACAAACATAAGCCAAAATCCTGCTTTTGCCATTAACCTTACAATCTTAGGGTTTTTTGCAATGCTATCAAGTCTTGTTTGACATATAAAGTGAAAATCAAGCTTACTTTTAATTATTAATTTGCATAATTTTTCTATTCGCTTCATATTAACTGTAAAGTTGTCATCTACTATCAAAATATCTCTAACATTACTATTTTTTCTAATTTCATATAGCTCTTTTATTATATTAAGGGGCGATCTAGGCCGCCATCTATGTCTGTAAAACACATGAATGCAGCAAAATTTGCAGGTATGGGGACACCCTCGCGAAGTTTCAATTGTATCAACTGGGATATTAAACATTTGAAACTTTTTAAATTTACGATTTTCACGATATGGGAATTTTAAATCATCCAAATTTTCTATTAATTGCCGTTCTTTGTTATGTACTATCTTTCCCTCTTTTTTATAAAAAATACCATCCACATTTTCAAAACTACCTTTTTTAATCAATTCTCTTAGAGTCAGCTCGCCTTCTCCTAATATTATAGCATCGACCCATGGATTTTTCAAACATTCATCGGGCTTTAAGGTAGGATGCCAACCTCCAAATATTACAGGACATTCTGGATTATATTTCTCTTTTACTAATCTTGCTGTTTCAAATGCAGCATTTATTCCACATGTAAAATTACAATTAATCCCCACTATATCTGGTTTATAACTCTTGATATAATTCTCAATTTTTTGATAACTCATACGAAAATTCCGTGCATCAAGAATTTCTACTTTTATTAAGTCTCTTACATATGAAACTAAATATTCTAATCCTAAAGGTGGTAAATTAAAATTATCTGTAATTAGATTGCTCCAAATGTTAGTATTTATTAATAATAATCTTTTCCACATATCGATCACATAATTAAAAAGTATCTAAAATTTTATGAATAAAAAATTTTTTTACTAAAATGACTCTTTTTTAAATGAAAATATAATTATATATTAAAAAAAAAAGAATTGATATAATATAATAAAGGATATTATAAATCATTATAAAAATTAGAGGTAAATAAATTATGAACATTGAGAATACACCTAAAAGGTATAAAGTGGCAGTGATATTAATGTGGATATTTATGCTTTTTTCAGTTATTTCAACATTTTTTTGTTATTGGTTAATCAATGACGATTGGGCAATGATAGGGCATTTACCCTATGGAACTATAAATGCAGGATTTCAATGGGCATTGGACACATTAGATACATTAGGTCTCCTTCCAATTATATTCACGGTCATTTTAATAATTGATCACATAATTTTTAATAAAAAATTTTCAACAAAATATAAAGAAAATTATAGAATTGGACAAAAAGTTATTAAACCATTCTATAATGATAAGTTTAGAATAATATCGACTATCTGTTTAACTTTTGTTTCATTACCTTGGATATTTGCTCTAATAGGAATTTTTATTGGGGATATTCCTGGACTAAATTTTTTTATGAGCAAACAACAAATTCCATGGGAAAATAACTATCCGGCAGTCCATTTGGGAATGCACCACGGATACCAAGGGTTTTATATTTGTATTTCAATTGTATTAATATCATATTGCATAAATTGGATAAGAATAAAAAAGATAAAGTCATTTGTTGGAATTATGAGCAATATGGTATTATATTTGGGGATTTATTCAGTAGTTCAAGATTTTATGAATGAACAATTTTATAATTCATTCCGATTAAATGGTATTGATTTACCAATTTTAAATCTAATTCCATTTGATTTGGATGATCCTCGAATTTATATTGTAATTGCAGGAATTATAATTGCGGGTATTCTAACATACTTTTTTGTTTGGAAAAAAAAGATTGAAATCAACTGAAGTATAAAGAAGATTATTAAGTTTTTATTTTATTTTCTCAATATAATTGTCCAAGACTTTTATAGCCAACTGATATAAATAATTGCCGTATTCACTTCCAGACATTTTATCAAAATCTGAAAATATATTAAACTGAGCAATTTCATGACGAAATAGCGTCAAAAACAATTTTATAAATTTATCAGAAATTATTCTGGAAATATGTGGGTTATTAAAATATAGAATCGATGAATTTATTGGAGAATAATAATCTTCATAATATAATTGTAAAAAATAATTATCAACAAGTATCATGGGGCCATTAAATCTATCGAAAGATGTGTTTATTATTAACATGAATTTATTTTTATCGAAATATCTCTTGAATTCATAAATACCATCTCTAAAATTATTAAGTAAATAGACTAAAGTTTTCCTATTTTTTTTTGGCAATGGTTTTACGCTATCGATAAATTGAGGGAAAAAAATGTTTTTAATTTGCTTAAGACAGGTGATATAATAGAATTTGCCACTACAATAGGGATCATTAGATAAAGAATCTAGTTTCTTTTTTAGAATCAAATATTTTGTATGATAAAGTTCATAAATATATTTTGAAATGCTCCCATCAATAACATCTTTGTGCGAGTTTGGGATACCGTCCCAATTTTCCTTAAATAATAATTCACATAAACAATTTTCTTGATATATGTTTTTGTTTAAATTGAGCGTACTAATAAGTTCATTGCTCTTAGAATACCCTGCTAATAAATCCAAATTTTGGAAAAAAGTGATTTGACTATGTTCATTGAACAATAAATTTAAATCATCTAAATCATTTGATATTGAGTCCATTACCCAATTTTTTGCAATGTTTTTGAAATCACTAACTTTTTTTAAATAATATTTTTGATTACCAATTTTCTCGATGACCCCTAATTTCTTGAGAATACTTAGAATTTTTGAAACTTTTATTTTATCAATATTTAAAATAGCAGAAATATTAGATTTATCTATAATGGAATTTGGAGGAATTTCTCCATTTAGATATTTATCAATAAAAAGGATAACTTCTTTATAAAAATATATTTTTGATTTCTTGACAATATTTCTTATTGCGATTAATTTTTCTTTTTCATCATACATTTCATTCACTAAAAATAAGTAAAATTAAATTTTTCACTTATAAAATATGGGTAATAATAATTATAATATTTTTCTATGAATTCCTAGAAAATGAAAATTATATTTGTTATAGAAAATTTAAAAAATGGGGGATGAGTAAGTAAATGCATTGATAATAAAGAAATAATTTAAAATTATTAAAAAAAAATAATAGATATAAAAAGTGAAATTTGTTATATTGAATAACTTTGGACCTAAATGAATGATATAGGGATATTCTTCAGTTAAGGGGTTGGGGTCCATAACTTTTAATAAATTAATAATTATATTTTAAAAATTTTTTATGTATTTTAGAAAATACTTATTTTAAGTTAAATGCCTTGTAGATTTCTCTTTGACACAAGAATTTAAGTATTTCTACAGTACCAGCAGAAATCTGAGATATCTTGGAGTCTCTGAAGAGCTGTTCTAATGGAAATTCTTTTGTATAACCAATTCCACCCAATATTTGCATTGCTTCGACAACTATTTCCATCTGATTTGTGGCGCAAGTAAATTTAGCAGCAGCCACTTCTTTTGTTGCATTGAGTCCATTATCAAGCATTCTAGCAGCTCTTAACATAAGTAATCTACCTGCTTCTAATTTTGCGTACATTTCAGCAATTTTAAAACTAATACCTTCAAAATCGCGCAGTCTTTTTTTGAATTGTACTCTAATATTTGCAAATTTGGTGGCAATTTCAAATGCAGTACGGGCTATTCCAACATATTGAGAACATGTAAAGCACCGTTCTCCATCAAGTCCATACATCATTATTTTTATTCCTTTATTCTCCATTTCAGGGCCACCTACAAGGTTCTCTGCCGGTACTTCACAATTATGGAATCTTAATTGCGAATTGACTGATCCACGACGTCCAGCAAGTTCATAATCTTTTACTCGTTCAAATCCAGGCGTATCAGTGGGAAAGATAAAGGCACTTATTCCGTTATGTTTCCTAGGAGCGTTCGGATCTGTTAGTGCATATAATAAAATGTAATCAGCTCTAGAGCCATTGGTAATATATCTTTTTTCGCCATTAATAACATAGACATTACCTTTTTTTATTGCAGTTGTTTTCATTCCACCAACAGCATCACTCCCAGCAGATGGTTCGGTTATTCCAATTGCACCTAAAAGTTCACCATTCATAATTGGTTTTAGAAATTTCTTTTTTTGTTCTTCTGTCCCAAAGTGAATTATCGGAGCAGCAAAAAGATTTGCTGAAGCTCCATAAGTTACAACAATTGCACTATTAACAGCAGCTAACTCTTCACCAAATATTGTCCTATAAACATATCCTTTACCTTGACCACCTATAGATTTGGGAAATGAGAATGTTAAATATCCAGCTTTTCCAAGTCGATGATAAGCTTCCAAGCATAGGTCAAAACTCGCTTTCTCTTCGATCTCAGGGACTAACGGTGCAATTTCGTCCATAATAAAATTACGAAGGTTAGTCCGAAACTCATTTTCTTCTTTTGTATAAAGAAATAAGCTTCCAGGGAACATAGATTCGCCATATACATGGTCTAAATCTTCATATCTTATATAATCAGGGTTTATATAATCCGATGACATTTTTATTCGGCTCCAATGAAAAGGTTTTAAATTATCAATTTTAAAATATTTTATGAATTTAAAAAATTAATATTTTTTTATATTTTTCTTAATCTATGTATTAATTTTTATGAAAATAAATATTATAAAAGATTAAAAAGAATAGATTTGAAATCAACTACACAAAATATCAAAAATTTTTGCAATTAGAAATATTTAGAAAATTTTTTCAAGAAAAAATATATTATTAAATATTGAAATAAAATTCCTCATTGATTGTAAAATTAACATTCTATTAATTTAAAAAAATAATTAAAATAAAAAATATATAGAAAGTAAAGATAGAGAACTTTCTAAGAAATTTTTCCCGTAGAATTAAGAAGGAATAGAAAATGCCAAAAATATATATAAAGAAAGTAACTGCAGAGACTATTTTAAAAGATTACGCAGATTTAATGGACATGACAAATTATACTAAACATTTTGACCCTAAAAAGAAATTAATAGTAAAATTAAATTTGTCATGGAGTAAATATTTTCCGGCATGTTCATCACCGCCATGGCAGGTAGAAGGAGTATTAAAAAAGTTACGAGAAGATGGTTTTAAAGGTGAAAATATTTTTACAGCCGAAAATAGAACAGTTGTAACAAATATATCAAAAGGTCTAAACGGTAATAAATGGAAACCAATAATAAGTAAATATAATTGCTATTTTGTCCCACTTACACGAGTAAAATTTATACCATTTAAAAGTAAGATCCCACTCCATGTCCTTGATTCAGTTATTTTCCCAAAAGGTTTCAGTATTCCAGCATTTTATATAGGGAAAAATATTATGCATTTACCTACCTTTAAGACGCATGGTCATACAGGAGCAAAAGGTGGAAAATTTAGCCGTGAAAATCCTGAAACTGGTGGTGGAATTACTTGCGCTATGAAAAATGCATTTGGTGGGCTATTAACAAAAAGACGGCATTTTTCCCACCAGTATATGAGTGAAGTACTTGTTGATTTATTAATAATACAAAAGCAAATACATCCAAATATAATGGCAATCGTAGATGGAACTGTAGCAGGAGATGGTGAAGGGCCCAGGTGTATGATACCGCGAATTAAGAATATTATAATGGCGGGATATGACCAAGTAGCTGTCGATGCAGTAGCTGCTAGTATCATGGGGTTTGACCCTTTAAAATTGCCCTTTATAAAACTCGCACATGATGAAGGACTTGGTGTTGGCGATATTGACCAAATCGAAATTATAACAGATGATGGTATTGACTATAAGAAGGTAAATTGGGGATTTAAAGTAAAAAGAAGTCTTGTAATTTGGGGTGACCAGATGGTCAGAAAGGGACGTCTAAAATTTCTTGAGCCCTTATTACATACTTGGCTTTTTAATGTTGGCCCAGTTATGCTCTCGACAATTTATCATGACCTCTATTGGATTAATACAGTAGGCAGGAAAAGAATTAAAGAATATAATAAAACTGAATGGGGTAAACTGTTTAAAAAATATCCATCAGATCTCTTACCAGGACAGCAGCTTAATAAAATAAGACACGAATAAAATTCAATTAAATCAAGCCATTTTTAATGTTCTAAACAAAAGTTTAAAAGGAAAAAAAAATTTACCAATCTAATTTATTTTTTATCAATGTGCGAAGTTTTAACCGCTCCAATTGATTTATTGTTACCAAACAATCAATAGCAATATCAGCAAAATCATTATTATTTGTTTCATCATACTTCATTCTTGCAATTTCATGTTCTTTAAAAAGAACTGATTGAAATTCTTCTAAGTCCTTATAATCAAAACCCGCTGGTATTATGTGTTGGTATCTATTAGTTTCAAAATAGTCCGAAAGTTTTTTAAATAATCTCATGTTGAATAATTTTTCATTTAATATTCATTAATCCATGTATTATGTGAATAACATTTGTAATTTTTAATAAACAAATAACAAGTAGTTTTTTAGTTTGTAGACGGGTTCTTTATATTATTTTCATTAGGACATAAAAATTTTATTTAAATAAATGTATATAGAGCAATTAAATTTATTTAATTGGAGTTTTACTAAAAATTAGGCTTAATTTATCATTATTGTTGTATAGAATGTCAGATAATACATTGATTGCAATTGATTTTGAGAGAAATTCATTATTTGATCCACAAAATGGTGAAAATACACAATTTGGACATCCGTCTCGTTCGCAATGGCAATTTTTTAAAATTTCAAAAGACCTCATCAAAATTTTATCAAATCGAGCAAAAAGCAATCTTGCTAGTCCACTACCCCCGGGCATATAATCATAAATAAAAATGGAACCATTAGGATATGAAATTCCACCAAATTCGGTAATTTTAGCGCCCGTTAGAGAAATACCTGCATGAATAAACAAATGTTCAATAGTATGTGATGCTTTAATTCTGTCACTTATGTTATATTTTGAGTTAAATGGTAAATTTATATATAACATTTTAGTCTTATAACTATATGTAAGTGGTACGGATAGTTCTTTCTTTTGTAAAGTTTTATTTTCGACCAAATCTTTTATAATATATCCATCTACCTTTTCATTAATTTCTCCTTCGCCATAATTAACAATAATACCTTTAACGATCTTATTATTGATCAATTTAAAGTTAGATATTGTGGAATTATATAAGGCTTTTGTATAATATTTTCTACGCTTAAAAAGTTCTTTAACATAAGCTACATCATTATCTATATCGTATTTTTCTACAATATAATCGTGGCCACCTGCCATATAAATAGCATTCTCATATAATTCTCTTATTGCTAATTGTTTTTCTCGTTTTCCAATTATTTTTCCATTACATTTTATTAAGACTTCATCACCTGAGCCACGTAGATTTATTGTATAAAACAATTTTTCTCCCTTGTCTGTAGCAACAATGTATAACTTATCTTGGATTTGAATATAACCCTCCCTTAAAAGTTCGCGCATTATTTCCTTTTCTTTCTCATTTAGGGAAAGTAAATCGTGAGGGACAAGAGGACTATCAATACACATAGAAATTAATTGTTTTTTAATAACATCAGGGTTCTCAGGATCAATATAAACTGGCTCAGGGCTAGACCCATAATATTCACTTGGATGGTGCATATAATAATTAGAAATAGGATCCTCACCAATTAGTAAAATGTCAATAGATTCTTCATTTCTGCGTCCAGACCTTCCTACTCTTTGTAAATATCGACTAAAAGTAGGAGGTATTGAAAGATTAATGATTGCGCCTAAATCGCCAATATCAATTCCTAACTCGAGAGTTGGAGTACATACAACTGCGTTATATTTACTATTTTTTAGCATCTGTTCAACTTTAGAACGATGTTTAATATTTATTCCAGCTCTATGAATTCCTAACCTAATATTTCTAAAATCAGCTATCTTTTTAAGAAGTTCGCAACTCAGATGGCTTTCACAAAAAATTAAAGTTTTAATACCTATTTTTTCGGACAAAGCTCGAGTTAAATAAACTGCTTCTGAATATTTTGAGTGGTTTGGCTTAATCATTAAGTGTTTTCTTTTTCTTCTTAAGATTTTTTTTGATTCAACTAATTCAAAATTTTCTCCAAATAAATTTTCAGCAAATTTTTTAGGGTTTCCAATTGTTGCTGAAAGACATATAAACTGGGGATTCTCCATAAACCGCTTGAGTCTTTTGATGATATAATGAACGGACGACCCAAATACTCCAGAATAATTGTGTATTTCATCAAAAACAACAAATCTTATTGTCGATAATATTTTTTGAAGATTTTTATCCTGAATATTTCTATGGAGCATGTCAGGATTTGTAATCAAAATATTTGGAGGATTGTTCAAAATATCATTTCGCTGATCATAAGGGGTATCGCCGTCATATTTGGCTATTTTTATACCTAGTTCTTTGGTCAATTGATACATTCTGTCCATTTGGTCTAAAGCTAATGCTTTTGTAGGATAAATTAAAATTGCAAAACACTTATCATTATTTTTTAAACATTCAGAAATAATTGGAATTATAAAAGCCTCAGTTTTACCAGATCCTGTACCAGCGTTTAGCATCAAATTTTGTCCATTTAGAATTTTTTTTATTGAATCATATTGATGAACATATAATTGTTTAATCCCAGATGAATTTAAGACTTTTACTATTCGTGGGTCCAATTTAAGTCCTTTAAAATTATCTACAAATTCTGGAAAACTTTTTTCCTCTTCCCAATAATAAACAAGATCTCTAGATTCAGAATTCTTGATGTTTTCAATTAGAGTCGAAATTTTTTTTTCCATTTTTACTAATTAATATTCTACATTTCCTCTTATAGAAATTATGGTAATGATCAAATAAAGAATTTTTAATGTAAAATTAATCGTCCAACTTAAAAAATAAGAGAAAATGATACACAAATTATATTAGAAAATTTTTTGAATTCAGAACATAATTTCCAAAAATTATTTTAATGATGATGAGATTTAATTTTTAAAAAGAAGGAACACCATGCCTGAAGTGGAAAAAGAAAATGTAGGGAGTTACCCAATCTGCGGAACGATTCCGCCGGTTTGAGGGTTCCCCGTAGCCTGGGAGCACCCAGACAACTGTTGGGTTAAATCGAAAGAAAAAGTAGCAAGCATGGTGTTCCATATTTGAACTTTTTGATTATTGCATTTTTTTCTTAATTTAAACCCAACATTTTTCCAATGCTATTTTTTTAATTTTTTCGATTTTTTCTAAAATATCACATCCAACATAATTTTATTTAATTTTTTTATTACCAACTTTAATTCTTAAATTTTCTATATAGATGTTGATTTTCTAGTTAAATCTGATGAAGTATTGGTTGAAATTTGTTTATAAAAATTTCAATGAAAAAGTGTAAATATTTTTCAAATTTTTTTTGAAAACTCAAATTAAAACTAATAAAATCAGAGTTTTTTTAATTTCCGTTGCTTTCATTATTTGGAATTTTTTATATAAATAGTTTCCGACTTTAATTTCACACCACTTTTTAATGACCTCCAGAATAGATTTTCAGACCTCCTTGCAATAATCGGACATATTTTCATCCCGTCCACTACATCTTCGACCAGATCAGGAAACTGGCGAATTGTAAAATGAAAATATAAAACTAAATTCCAAGCAGATACAGACCTTTTACCACGAAAATTGACCATTTTTTTGAGAATG
>SUPR01000037.1 GCA_005191425.1 Candidatus Helarchaeota ASGARD archaeon Hel_GB_B | reverse complement strand
CCAATTTCTTGATAACAAAAAGGTTCAAGTTCACCAATCCGAGATTCTATCGAGCTGAACAAAACAAGCTACGAAAACTCCATAAAGAAGTGAGCCGAAGGAAAAACGGTTCTAATAATCGAAATAGGTCAAAAAATAAGTTGGCAAAAATCTATGAGAAGATCAACAACAGAAAAAAGGACTGGACACATAAGATCACACACATTTTGTCGGAACACTTTGATTGTGTGATATTAGAAGACTTAAATATCAAGGGTATGCAACAGTTTAATTCGGGGCTATCGAAGTCCGTGAGCTTGGACTTCTCGTGGCATCAATTCGTCACTATCTTAAAATATAAAATGGAACAAAAAGGAAAGCATTTAATCCTCGTGGACAGGTTTTTTCCCAGCTCCAAGCTTTGCTCCAACTGTGGATATAAGAAGGACGACTTGAAATTAGATGATAAAGAATGGACTTGCCCGCAATGTCAGGCCCACCACCATAGAGATATAAATGCCTCTGAAAATATTGAAAAAGAGGGTAAAAAAATTTTAAGAGAAAAAAATATTAAAATCATTAGTAATAATGATACTGCCGTAGGGACTACGGTCAATGCGTTTGGAGAAGATGTAAGACTCTCCCTTGGAGAGCAATTTTCAATGAATTACGAATCCATCGCCCTTTAGGGCATGGTAGTTCAATTAGTTAGGTTAACTGGATTTAGACACATTAAATAATTTCAATTCGTGATCAATCTTGAAAGGAAAAAAAAGAAAATTAAAAGACATTTTCGCAGATTATCAGTCGGAGTTTATGAAAGGAATAAAGTTGCTTAATACTATAATAAACAACTTTATTAATAATAAAGTTGATAAAGAAAAAGCAAGAGAAGTTATAATTTCTGAAAAAAAAGCAGATAGATTAAAAGAAGAATTCATTGAATATTTATATAAAAATAAGCGAGCACTTCCATTTTTAGTTGAAGATCGATATAAGATTATCACATCCTTAGATAAGGTATTAGGGGTAGCGGAGATGACGGCACGTAGTCTTGCTGTTTATCCCTTTAATTTTAATAGTAAACTTGAAAAAGATTTTAGTAATTTGAATCGTTTATGTTTTGAAATAATGGAAGCTTTAATCAAAGCAACAACAGTTATTGAAACAGATTTCGATAAAACAAAAGAATATCTATCAATAATAAGTTCGTTAAGAAGAAGTGCGTTAGATTTAAAGTTTCAAATGCTCGCAGAAACTTATGAAAGAATGGACAATCATCTGGAAATAATCTTATTTGATAATTTAATCTCACTATTATATGAAGCGATTTCAAGAGCTGAAGAAATATCTGATTTTCTAAATGGACTAATTATAAAATATCCAAGTAGATAAAGCAGGAGAATAAAATTAATGGAATTAACACAGGCAGCTATTTTAATCATTATTATCATTTTATCGATTGTTATTGCATTTGGAATTGGGTCTAACGATGAAACATTTTCTACTATTTATGGTAGTAGAACATTACAAATGAAGCATATACTTATTCTTACAACAATATTTGCAATAAGTGGGACATTAATATTAGGTAGAAATGTAAGTAAAACAGTAGGAACAGGAATTTTAACTATTACGATAACAAATTCAGTTGTGATAACAGTACTAATTTCGACAGCAATTTGGTTAATACTATCATCAATTTTAAAACTACCGATTTCAACGACTCATGCTACAATTGGTTCAATATTAGGAATTGGTCTGTTTTTAGGAGGGTCAAATAGTATTAATTGGAATACAGTATTAGTAATGAGTATTTATTGGATCTTATCTCCAATAATTGGCTATTTTGTTGCTTATTTTTCCTATAAAATTATACATAAATTAATAATTAATAAATTATCTGGTCTTAGGAGCTTTGAACGAGCGGAAAAAATCTTTTCCTATATTTTAATTGCCGTAATTTCAATCAATGCATTTTCTCGGTCAGGAAATGATTGTTCAAATGCTGTAGGAATTTTAACCGGGATCGAAGCTGGGGTTATGGACTTAAATTTAGCATTATTAATAACAGGAATAGGATTTTCATTAGGAATTATAGTACTTGGGAGAGGAGTTATAAAAAATGTGGGAACATTAACAGAATTACACCCAAGTACAGCATTTGCTTGTGAAATACCAATCTCTGTGATATTATTTATTGGTACATTATATGGTATCCCACTTTCTGGGTCCCACATAATAGTAGGAGCTTTAATTGGTCTCGCTAAAGCAAGAAAGACCCCGACCAAAAAAGGGTTATGGAAATTGATTTTGATTTGGTTATTAACATTTCCTGCTTCAGCGTTAATCTCCGTTATGATTTATTTTCCCACTTCATTAATTTTATAATTGATCCGAACTTTTACATATTGTTTTTTAAAATATTCATAAAATTAGGGTGTTTAAAATAAAAAATAAAGATATTTACGTTTATGCAAAAATGCGCTTAGATTTAAGTGGACTTAAAAAAGAAGTAATTGATGTACTTAGCAAAAAGGTCGAAAAAATTAAACATTTAATCAATTTTAAAGAATATACAACATCCGATAAAGAAATTTTCATAAGAATATATAATAGAGCGTTTTTAACGAGCCCAGACCCATTTCATTCTATTACATTAGACGATTTAGAAGATTTAAACTTAAAAGTTTTTTTTATAAAAATGTTTGGACGAGAATATGGCTTGATTTGTATTTCAATTGAGCAAAACGAAAAAAATGAAAAAATAGGAGTAATTATAACGCTTGCAGTAATGCCAGAAAAACAACGCAGGGGTTTAGGGTCAGCGTTGGCATTAAAAGCATATGAATTTCTAAAACAGAATAATATTAACATTGTAGAATGCGAAGTAGGAGAAAAAAATATACCATCTTACACATTTGTGAAATTCATTGGTTTTAGAAAATATGGAGAAGAAATATTAGAATTAGACCCTTAAAATTAATATTATTTAGATTTAGAGTAAAAAAGTAGAAATTTATAAATTAAATAATTATATTATATAACCTCTCAGTTTTTAATTTAAAATGGATATTAATTTTTCAATTTTAAATATTAAGTGAAAAAAAATTCAATAAAATGTATATGGTTTGGGAAGTTCGCCAACTATTTTTCTAAATTTTTCTGGCCAGTTTTCAGGGTCAAGTCCTTTTTGAGCTAAAAAAGATACTGCCCACCGTTCCAGTCCAACTCCCGAACAGCCAGACCATAAATCAAGTTTTTGCGCTTTAATATTAAATGCTTTAACATATTTATCTCCAACTATCGATAAATTTTGGAATTCAAGCCATTCACTTTCTTCTCTTGAGCCTCTATATGGTAGATAGGATTCAAAATCAATTGTACCTTTTATTCTTTGGGTTTCATCATCTAACCCTAAAAATCCGGATTGTTGCATATAAAAAGGAGTAACCCATGCCATACGCCATTCTAAATCTAAGATATCATTAAATATGTGAGAATACCTTTTAATTAATTCTTCCTTAACATCTAAAAGTTGTTCTTTAGTCCCTATATAAACGATTTCAATCCGATGAAATTCGTCCATTCGCTCTATTCCATGTCGTCCACCACTCTCATATCTATTACTCACTGCGCTTGATTCAAAAACTAAAATTGGAAATTCTGCATCAGCAATAGTCCTACCTGAAAAGAATTCATATATATTTGGGCATTGGACATAACAATTAATCGCATTAGGAGGAGAAATCATTTTTAATAACTCATCATAAGGTACTTCTTTTGAAATTTTTAATTTATCAATAAATAATTCCCATTCTTCAGGGTTCCTTGTTTTAGGCTCAGAAACATAATAAACCTCCATAGGGACGCCTTCTAAATGACCTGTTTTTAGTAGGGTACTAAAAGATTCATGATGTGGTTCGATAACCTCTTTAAAACCCATTGGTATTAGAATCTCGTCAAAGACTATATTTTTAAGTCCCCGAATAATTTTTGCTAATTGCGGACCAAAAAACCACTTTCCTTTTGTTTTTGCCTGTCTTATCCATGATTTCTTAAGCATTTCTTTGCTTGGATCTAGATCCCAGACCATATCTTTTTTCTCTGATTTCCATAATATTTCTGAATACTCACCTTTACCTGCATAATATTGCTGCTCTATTTTTTCTTTAATCCTTTTTATTATTCGATTAATAAAACCTTTTTTAACAAAATTTTGATCCATAATTTTATTGAATTTGATTTTACACTGTTTTCCTGAAATTGCTATATCATCTACAAATGGAATAGAAATCTCCTTCAATGGTTCTTTTTCTAACTCAAATTCAATTTCATAATAGTCAATATCTATCTTTTCAACAGATAATTTGTACTCACGACCAAAATTCTTGATAATTTCGTTTCTTAGGTTAAATAAAATAGAATGCGGATATCCAACCTTAAAAATTATGTCAAGAATCATCTCTTTTTTTTGAAAATCTAACTTAAATTTAATTTGCTGTCGTAATTTGTCCTCTTTGTCTTTCATGAAATTCTCTATAAAAAATTTTATTTTATCAGATATTTTTGATAATTCAACATTAAATAAATACCTGGATTTTAATACAGATGTCATTTGATTTCATTCAAATTCGTTGATAATTCATTATAATTTGTTAGGATTATAATATAATATGATTTATATTTAGTATACTTTAGTTGATTAAAAATGTAATTCAAATATTAATAAATATAAATTTAGTGAATGAAGTAATGATATGGATTATTAAAAACTTTTTGATTTTTGCATTTATTTTTCAAAATTTTTAATCAACATTTAAATATATTAAAGTAAATTTTAAAGTAAATTTAAAAACTCAGTACATTGTAATTTCAAAAAGAATTTTAAGAGATCGAATAACTATGGGAACATTAATGATAGACATGTTTATGGGAATTCCAAGAGGATTTGAGATAGGAATCTATTTAATTTGCTCAATAATAATTTATAAAAAGCAAAATTATTTCTTAAATAAAATTTATTCGGTTTCATTGATTGGCTGGACGGTCTATGCATTATGCGATCTACTAATTTTTCCAATAGGACATATTGAGCCATGGAGTTTGGGAGAAATTAGTATTCATGGGGAAATGATGACAGTTCCACTTATAGCAAATATTCTCAGAGATATACAAATATTTGGGGCAGCAATTATGGCTTTTGGGTATCTTTATGCAAGTATTATAATTAGATATGGTGCTTCAAAAGCAAAAGAGAAAAAATACATAATAACAATTATCTTGTTAATTGCAAGTATTACATTAGTCATGGACGCATTTGATACTATAATAAAAGATACTAGTGTAATCCCAGATGTAGTTAAGACTAATTATACGATGATGAGTTTTATTTTTATTTTGATTGAACTCACACTTTACTTTTTTGCAATTTATGAGCATGCAAGAGTTTATAAGGACATAAATAAAGATAAAATCGATAAACGTAAAATATTGTATTTTATATTTGGATCGGCTACAACAGCAATAGGAGTCCTTTATTTTGTAATTATTGGAATATTAATTTCAGGACAAGAATATCAATTAATTACAGGTCCAATTGGACATATTATTTGGATTATGTCTCCACTTTTTATTTATTGGGGATTTAAAAATTCAAAAATACATTGAATGAAAATGAAATAAAACTAATAAAGCTACCATTTAAACTGGAAAATATAAAAATACAGTTAATAGGAACATTAGATAAGAAATTTGATTATTTTATAATTATTTAATTTAAAATTAATCAATTATTTAAATAGATTTTATAGCAACATTTCTTTAATATTCATTTCATTAATTTTTTACTTTTAATAACTAAAATAGAACGGATTATATAAAAAGATTAAATTGTCTAATTGTTAATTATTTAATACCAAACAAATAATTCGTTTAAAGGAAATGATGGATGTGAATACCAGTAAAGAAAACTTAATCACAGATCTGTCAGATTTAGTAAAAGGTATCAATAGGAAAGAGATGTATATAGATATTTTGTATACATTCGAGAGATCAACTGGTATTTTAAAAACTCTGACGGACGAAAAACTAATATATCATCCTGAAAATGCAGGGTTTGTAGTGAGATGCTATAAAAAGGGTATCTGGCGAGAAATTGCCACGCAGTCATTAGATAAACTTAGGAGCATTATTGAAAAAATAGTTAAATTCCCAATAGAAAAAGGAAATTCCATTGAACTTAAAAATTTTGGGGCTTGGACTTGTGATAAAGAGATTTTAGGAGAAATACCGTTAGATAGTATTGACATTGAATATAAATATAATAAAATTGCTGAAATTCAAAATAAAATTGCAAATATGGACAAAAGGATAATTAATCCAATAGTTTCATATGGTGATTCAATAATTGAAAAAGTTTTTGTAAATAATGAAGGTTGCGAATTATATCAAAAATATCCACAGATAAGAATTTTTATTCAACCAATAGTAAAAGAAGGAAATGTCGTTGATTTTGACTATTTTACAAAATCAGGGCAATATGGGTTTGAATTAATTGAAAATTTAACAGAGGAAGAATTGCGAGGAGTAGTTAATGATTCAATCGAACTTTTAAATGCTAAACAACCACCTTCAGGTAAATTCTCAGTTATATTAGACCCAGATATGGCGGGACTTGTAGCACATGAATCATTTGGGCATGGCCTAGAAGCAGACCAAGTAATTAGAAAAAGGTCATATCTTGAAAAATTATATAATAAGCAGGTTGCTAGCGAATTAGTCAATATAAGTGATTCGCCGGTGGAAAAGCGTGCTAGAGGTTCATTCTTTTTTGATGATGATGGAATTAAATCTGAAAAATCGATACTTGTTAAAGATGGGATTTTAATAAATTTTTTACATGACAGATATACAGCATCTGCATTAAACATGAAGCCCCGAGGAAATGGAAGGAGAGAAGCATATAATTTTAAATTATTTGTACGGATGACTAATACATTTTTTGAGCCCAAAGATTGGAAGCTTGACGAAATGATTCATGAGTTAAATAATGGTATAATCCTTGAAAAAGGTTTTTTCGGAATGGAAGACCCATTAGGAGGGGGTATGCAGGTAACCTCCAAGAAAGGATATATGATAAAAAACGGAGAGAAATCTCAGATATTAAAAGCAATAACTTTAAGTGGTCCAGTTTTAAACCTATTAAAATCTATAGATGCAGTTTCAAAGGGACCTATTGAGTTACGTGGAGGGACATGTGGGAAAGGATATGAGGACTATGTCCCGGTAACAAGTGGAGGAGTATATATTAAAGTTAAGGAAGCGGTGGTGGGGCCAGGATGATTGAAGAAGCTAAAAATTTAATTGAAAAACAATTAAAAAAACTGAATGTAGAAAAATGGGAATTATTATTGACCAAAACATTTACTATTGAAAACCAATTTAGAGGGTTCGACCTTGAAATTACCCGGGATTATGAGATACTTAATTATTTCTTAAGAATTTTTGTTGATAAAAATGATAAAATGGGAATTGGTGTTGTTCAAGGTTCAACATTAGATGAAAAAATTATTAATGAAACTATAAATTCCGCAATTAAAATGGCGAATTTAAATTCAAGTATAAAATATGATTTAATATCTCCAGGTTCAAAATATCCAACATTAGATATTGCAGAAAACAAGATAATTTCCAATCCTTTTGATTTTATTCAAGATATCTCTGAAAAATTAACAAATATAATCTCAAGATATAAAGGTGTAATTCCAACTTTTGGTAAATTAAGGGCATATATTAATGACAAAAAATTAGTCAACTATTTAGGGCTTGAATTAGATTCAAAATCAACCTATTTATTTATTGAATATGCATTAAAAGCAGAATCAACAAATAATTTAGCAGAGTATTGGGCTAAAAGTTATTTTAAAAATTCTGACCAGTTAGATTTGGAAAATAGAATTCCAAAATGGGCAAAAATTGCAAAAGATACATTAGTAGCCAAGCGTCCGCAATTACAAAAATCTGCAACAGTATTATTTCCACCAATAGTCCTTAAAGATGCATTTACAAATACAATTGGTTTCCACATTACAGGAAAGTCCAAAGTTGAAAAAATTTCAAAAATTAAAATTGGTGATCAAATTGCTTCTAAAGAATTTAATTTGACAGATAACGGTATTTTAACAGGTGGACTAAGAACCCACCCATGGGACGGAGAAGGTACTCCCCAACGTCTTACCAAAATAATAGAAAATGGAGTTTTTATATCAAGAATTTATGATTTAAAACATGCGCAAATACTTAATAAAAAGAGTACCGGAAATGGTATTCGGTCGTCTAACGGAACAATAGAAAATGACTTTACTAATCTAGAGATATCTCCAGGTAATACTAAATTATCAGACATAATATCTCAAATAAAATCAGGAGTTATTGTAGAAGAGTTCTCATGGTTAAATCCTAATAGGATTACTGGCGATTTCGGAGCGGAAATAAGGAATGGTTATATTATAAAAAATGGTGAAATTTCTACCCCAATAAAAGGTGGAAATTTAAGTGGAAATGTATTTGATATGATCAAGAACATTGAATTTATTTCTATAGAGCGTAATTTTGAAGAAAATACATTAATACCCTATATTGTCTGTAAAAATTTGATTATATCATCTTAATAAATTAAATAACCATTATATATCTCTTTTTTTTAATTATAACAATTCCATAGGTATTTAAGGTCTAATTAAGAAATATATCATATATTTACTCTTAATTATAATTTTTAATTAAAAAAAGGTTTTCATATGAAAAATAAATATTTAATAGGATTAATATTAGCTATTACAGTAATTTCAGGGATGTTTTTTGCACTACCAATGCCAATTGTTAGAGCAGATGCACCACCAGCGACACCTGAAATAGGTGATACAGATAGGGTCAACTTTTTAGGAACTTTACTTGGAAGTATTTTTGACAATGATACAAGGGCTAATTTTAGCTCAAATTTGATTTTCGGTAATACTACGGCGTATTTCTACCAAACCCATAGCGATAATTACGCATTTTTCGAACCTAGTACCTATTTCTATGGTATGGTCTATACTGGAGTGACTACTTCTTCGGATAAAAAAGTATATCTGGAAAGTAGCTTGAATATTTCGAATTTAAACATTGATTTCTTTCAAAATATTAGTATTCTCACAATACTATGGGATGACGATAAATCATTCATTAATTTTCTATCGGCAGTAAATAATGCGACTGCACATAATGACACCGATGCTGCGAATAACATGATGTGGAATGCTCTGTTGCATATTGATACAATTCTTACTGGAGATGAAATGCTCATTGTAGTCCCCGTAATATTTTGGAAATATGACATAGATTTAACTTATAATCTAACAAATAATTATATCATCGATGCTGACGATGATGGCCCATATAATGACCCGAAATATGCTTATAATGACCTCCCAGCAGATGTAAAAACTGCAATTTCCCAAAAAGTTCAAGAAGACCCAAGTTTGGCGCCATTAATTAATAGTAGTGGGGTTCAAACAATAAACGGTTCTAATGCAAATTTTTTCTTTTTGATTACAGAATTTTGGGCTAAAAAAATATTTTGGGGCTTTAAGATATTTCCACCGTCATTTACCTATGACTTTGACCTCGTCCTAGCTGCTCATAGATTAATGGGTGTGGCACTTTATAATGATTCAAATAACAACGGTCTAATGGACGTAAATTTTGAATGGGACAGCTCTAAAGAGCATTATTATCCAGTTGTTGATGAATCTAAATTTTCACTTGAATTGGTCGATGCTACAAATTGTATTTTCTCGGCACCAATTATTGATGAAACTGCGAAGACATTAAAATGGAATGCCACATTAGTTAATCCCACTGTTAGATTAAATCCGTGGGGTGTCTCATCTGAAGAGGGCGTTATCTTAAATACAACTGAAATTCCAGTAGGAGATACATCATTTGGTTTTACCTTTAAACCAGAGTCCAGCCAAGTGGGTAATACAAAAAATATTAAGGCTATATTAAAACTAGACCATACGATAGGCCAATTTAATGGTAGTTCGGGTCTACAAGGAAAATATGCAAAATTAGACTTAGCTGTCCTTTATGCTACTGATGTATTTGAATTGAAATCTCAGAGTACATTCAATAGACATACGCCTGCAATAAATTCATCTATGTATACGCCACAAGGCCCTGCTAATTCATACACTATGACTAAAACATCGTCTAAAACTGAAACATTAAATTTCTTTGTAGGGACATCTAAAGTAGCTGGTTTGGATTTAGCAGGCGAAAATTATTCAATAAATGATGGCCCACCAATCTATAAAGCAAACGGTGCAGTAATTCCATATGCAATGTATGCTAGTAGATATAAAGAAACCGGGGAATTGATGAACCAACAAGTAGGAAATGTTACAGCTGATTGGTCTATTAATACTAATTTTACTCGTTCAATTGGAGCATATATAATAACATATCCAGATTTCAATGGTTCAAAAATTGTCCATGACCCAGAATTCTCAATGTTCGGAACAATAACACCTAATATCCGAATTCCTGGGTTTGAATGGGTATATGTCTTACCGGGTTTAGCATTAGTTTCATTGGCCGTAATACTGATTAGAAAACGATTCATTAAAATCAAAATCTGAACTATTTTTTAAAAAGTATTCTTATTTTTTTTTCTTATTTTTTTAATAAAACTGGTTTCGCTTTAAATTAAATATCAAATCATAATAAAATATCAAAAATTTCATTAGAAAATAAATTTTAAGCAATTTTTTAAAATCTTATACCAGACAATAGAGAAACAAAAATCGTAGAAACAGTAAGATCAGCAGTAGTACCAGGGTTTATTTTTAAATTGGTCCTTATTATTGACCGATCCCATTTGAATAATTTATTTTTAATAGAGGGATTTAAAAGTCCACCTTTAGAAATTAACTCTAAAGCTTTCCCACTATATTCATTTGCAATTTTTTTACCATATTGTCTTATTATTAAAGAATCAGGTATTTCAGATACTATTTTAAGAAATGTATTTACTATAGCTATGTTTATATCATGACATTTCTGGAATGTCTCTATGAAATAAGGAAGACCAATATCAAAAGTAATTCGATATTTTGAAACCAGCTCCATAGCGATTGAATCCCATTCCTTAGATTGATTAAAAATGTCATATAAATTAATATTGTCTTTTTTTATTAATTTTAAAGAATTTTCGTTATTGATATCATATTTTTCCACATTACCCATACCACCAGGGTTAGCAATTTTAATTGCTTTATACAAATTGATTGTGTCCTTATAAGTAGAACTTTTTAAGATTTTATCTACTTCATCTCTTAAAAAATTAAAATCATTTGGCTTATTGATTGATTTATTTATTAATACACAAGATGCTGCGCATAATGGAACAAGCAATAATATTATACCTAAATTAATATTACCCCCATTTTGCCATTTCTTCGTTTCAATTATTGCTTGTAAAATATATTGTCCTAGACTTAATTTGCTATATTTTTTATTATTTTTTATAACATTTACCGTATTTTCACATAATGATTGAAAAGCACTTCTTATTACTACCCCACCAACAAGAAAATGTTCATATCGAGTAAAATTGAAGTCTCTTGTCCTATGTACATTTCCCGGTTTGGGATATCCACTAACTTCTAGCAAAATAGCCATTTGAATACAATTTAAAAGATCATCTATTGAATATGTTGAATTCATAATCGTTCAATTAGAAAAGAATATAATTATTTAAAATGATTTTATTATGTTTTGAATCTACACTATATTAATAAATTTGATTAAATATCATTAATAAAAAATCAAATATTAAATAAGGATTTATTAAATAATAATTGATTAGTGGTACCTTATGATTATTGGAGAGCCGGATTTTGGAATATCATTGATTTTCGATGATAATATCGGAAAAATTACAGAGATTAGAGATGAGCTATTTAAGAAGCGGCTAATAATTGATGAAGAAATTAGGTCGGTAAGTAGAAAAATTGATTTTTATCCAGCTACGGTATATGAATTACTTCCAGATAGAAATGATTCCATATTTGTTCAAAGTCCTTTTGAATTGAATATCGGACTTCCATTGAAAATTTTAAAGCAAGATTTAAGCTCTGGTAAACGACGATTTGAAGTAATCCAAGGGAGAAATCCTGGTAGTTGTGCTATAAGAATAAATTATTACATGCCTCGCCAATTTAAATGGGTAATTAAAACAAATTATACAAGAAGTAAGGACGATATAACTTTTGAAAATAATATTAAAGCCAAATTTCTAACATCAATCAATATTAACTATAGTCCAAATAGTATTGAATTCTCATTGAATGAAGGATATTCTCAAATTTTGATTTTTTTACACAGTGAAATTGATTATTTTAGAACTGAGAAAAACCTATTGTTATTGGACCCAGGAGATATTGAAAAAAGGCCAATTATTGAAGCAGCAACACCAAATTCCAGACTTTATCCTGTGATTACGTTCGCTTTTTTATTAAAAGAACAATCAGTACTTGAGAAAATACTCAATAATTACATTATAGGTATGATACTCTCCGGTGCAGGTAAATTTGACGAGGCAGTTGAATACTATGAAAAAGCGTTAAAAGTAAATGAAGAAATTGGCGATGCAATAATGAAAGTTAAAATACTTTTAAATTTAGGCGCCGTACATACTGCAATGGGAAACAATAAAGATGCACTTCAATATTATAAAGAAGCATATGTCTTGATTCAAGAACAAAAAAATAACCCTTTAATTACTTCTTGCTTAATATCTATGGCAAAAAATTATTACGAATTAGGAGAATTCGAACAAGCACTTGAATATTTTACTCATGTACTTAATATTATTAATCAAATTAAAGCAGACCAAGAAGTCGAATTATTCGCAGATGAAATGGAAGAGTCTAACATTTTAACATCAATTTCAAAAACATTAATAGGACTAGGTAGATTTGAAGAGGCAGTAAAGTATCAGAGAGATTCGTTAAGTTCAATCAAATTAATGAACGATACAATAGGAGAGTCAAATGGACTTATAAGATTAGGAGAAACATTAGTAGCTGTAAATCGTATCGGGGAAGCTATGAGCTGCTTTGAACAGGCATTAAGAATAAGAAAACAAATTGGTGATGAGAGAGGGGCTGCTGATTGCCTTAAAAGGATTGGACTTGCTTTCTATGATAGAGGTAAATTTTCAAAAGCTCGGGAATACTATGAAAAAGCAATTATGGAATTTGAACGGATAAAAGATTATATTGATACTGAACAAACAAAAAAATTAATTAAAAAATTAGAATTACACCCATTTGTAAATTGCGACTCGTGTTCCTTAAAATGCTCCGAAAAAATCCGGGGAATGGCAAGATCAGATGCACTTGATAATGTATTTAGAAAAGATTTCAAAAGGATTTTAAGAGATAGTTTGGCATCAAAAAATTTATCGACTCTTGTAAACTTTGTTCTTGACCAAGCATCGCATAATATTAATCTGCCTTTACTTGGTATTTCAGAAAAAGAATATGCTTACTGTCTTTTCTTACATTTAAGTGATGAATATCTCTCAAAAATTAAATCAGCCACACGTCTTAAAATAGAAAGAATGGTCTATGATGCACTGAAAATATGACAAATTTTAATTCCCATTCCTTTTTAAAACTTAATTTTTACGAATATAACCTAGTTACTAATTCTATATAAGTATTAATTTTATTTTTAGACACTTCTACTTCATCATTTTGTACCATTAATGAAAATTTATAACCAATTATTTCATTAAAAAAAGTCTGCATACACAATATAGCTTCACTTAATAATAATAAACAGATATCTTCTATTGTTATGTCATTTTTGTTTAATTCATAATCTTTAATTACTCTTTCCATAACTTTTATTTCATCCTCTCTATAAATATATTTAATATTTATTACTACGTCCATTGAAGTCCCCCCTCCTTTTATTTCCACACTTAAATCAGTTTTTCTGAAATAAAACATAGTATTTAACCAATCAGTAAAAAGATCATTACCCTTCTTTATTAAATAAGCAGCGACATTTGATTTTACAATTTTCAAATTTGATTTTGACCTTGATATTTTATATGCTCGCTTAAACCTTTTTAAGGGTGTCGGGTGCTTCTTGATATAATCCTCAAAAAAGGGTATCATATCTAACCTGATAAATTTTGTATTTTCCGCAATAGATATTATAAATTTCGCAAATTGTTCCGGCATTTTTCTTTTACTCAATTCTTAAATCATTAACTAAATACTTTTTTTGCAAACTTATTTATTTTCGTTATTAAATTTAAAAAAAATTTTTTCAACTTTTTAACTTTTGTTCTAAAATTCTTTTAATATTTGATTTAATATTTGATTTAATATTTAAAAAATGATTTCCTAATGTGGATTAATAAAGATTTTAAATGAAAAAGTTTAATATTTTCCTTAATTTGTCTTTTTTCATTTTTCAACCCCAAAAATCAATAATATTCTTCATATATATTGCATATAAATGTTTTAATTATAGTAATAATCAATTTGGATATATAATTATTGAATAAATTCCAATTAAATGGAGAATTTTTAATATATTAAACTGAAAATCTTGTATCTTTATAATTATAACCACTATAATTATAAATGAAAATAGACTGACTGCATATATTTACGGAAATTATAAAATTGATAAAGTGGTCACGATTAAAAAAAATTGATATTGTAATCATTCTGAAAATTTTTCGCTGGTATTTTAAAAACTTTTGTTTATTATATTATCTTTTTAGCTTAAATAATCATTTGAAATTTGTTTCGTAATTAATTTTTAACGTAAAATATATTCATTAATTTTAAAGTAAGAATTTATTTATTTGACTTTTACACTAATTTTTATTAACATCTTTGTCAATTTAGAATATAAAGTGAAACCATATATTTTGAAATTTTAAAAAGACTGGGGAACTATATGTACGACCAAAAATTGAAAGATTTGGAAGAGAAATATTTTGAGATTGAAAATAAGGTATTTGACCTACAAAATAAGTTAAAAAATAAAGAACTAACGCAACCTGAATTTGATACTTTGAAAAAAAACCTAAACGATGAGTTAACCGATTTGAGAAACAAAATTCAAACCTTAAAAGAAAAAAATATTAAGGACCAGCCCAATTTTAAGGAATCATTAATTGAACAGTTAATAGAATTACGTAATAATTTTCAGGTGGATTATAATTTAGAACTAAAAAAAGCAACTAAGGGCGTGGTTTATATTTCTGCGAGTCCCTACGATCATTTTCGATTTCTAATTGATTTTCACAAGTTTCCAAAAAAGCCAGTCGTCCAATTTTCATCTGAAGCTAAAGGAGTCTTGGCAGGAAAACCAGAGGACATAAGTCCAACATTAAAAAACTGGGATAAAGATAGTCCTGGTCGGTTCGTAGATATTTTTCAAGAAATTGAAAGTACTTTGATTGATAAAATTGGCTTAAAAGTGGACCAAGAAGTGCCGATATCACAGAAACTTGCAGCAAGGAGAAAATCAATAGTCCTTGCAAAGGAGTTAGAAGAGGACGGTGAATTACAAGATGCAATCTGGGCTTTAGAAAACGCTCTTAAAATTTCTGAAGAATTAAAAGAATCAGATAAAGTTGAAAAGTTTAAACAGAAAATTGAAGAATTAAAACACAAAATTAATAATAATTAAAAACCATAATATCAATAATTTTTTGTGTAGTTATGATAGGAGTAGCATATTATGGACGATACTGTTGATTATGAACTACGCACTCTTCGTATAAGAGCTCGAAGGTTTATTAAAGACCAACAATTTCATGAAGCTCAAGAACTTTATAGAAATGCACTTGAAATCGTTAAAAAAAGGGGTGATAAAAGAGCTATCGCTTCTTTTGAAAATATAATTTTTAAAATTGGGCTTGATAAAATTCTGGTAAAAATAGACCTTCTTAAAAAGATTTTAAATGACCTAACATATAATGAATAATTATAGAAAATAAAGAAAATGGAGATGTATTAATTTTGACTTTCGATGTATTGATTGTTGGTGGTGGTTTTGGAGGACTAATATCTGGGGCAATTTTAGCAAATAAAGGACTAAAAGTTAAGATCTTTGAAAAAAAGAATATATTGGGCGGAAGAGCTAATTCATTTGAATATAAACCAGGTTATATCGTTGATTATGGTATTCATGCAATAAGGTTCTCGAAAAAAGGTGTAATTCCAACAATTTTCAAAAAACAATTCAAACAAAAATTACAAATCATTGATTATGGAGAAGGTAAGCTGTTTATGGATAACGAATGGAATGACCTTCCGTTAAGTATTTCCGCTATACAAAATACTAAATTATTGAATGAAAATGAAAAAGAACAATTGTCTCAGATCCTGGCAGGAGCTTTATCAATTAAACTCAATGATGATTTATTAAATCTTAGTATTAAAGATTGGTTAAAAGATAAAAATCTCTCTAAAAATACTATGAAATTAATTACAATTATAACAGATTTACTTTGCGTTTCATATAATGAAATTGATAAATTGTCTACCGGGGAATTTCTTGATGGAATCAAAAAAGCTATTAATGCAGGTAAAGGTTCCAGCTATCCTAGTGGCGGCTGGAAATTTATAATTGATGAATTAGTTAAAAAAATTCAAGATAATGGCGAGATCCAGACCAAATCAAAAATAGATAAGATAATAATAAATAATAATAAAGTGGAAGGAGTCTTGATTAATAATGATACTATTAAAGCGGAAAACATAATTTTAGCAATTCCTATAAATGATGCACTGTCTCTAATTGATAATAATCTTTTACCAGAATCTTTAATTAATATGGCTAAAAACACAACTCCTACTTGCGGTATTTCCATTGATTTCGGACTTAAACGAAAGGTCTCAGATATTGATGGACTGATAACTACCTATAATCCATTTACAATGTCTTGTTTTACATCTAACCTGGACCCTAATGTCGCTCCAAACAATGAACAACTCTTCACCATTTTACAACCCTTACCAAATTCTATTATAAATAATAAACAAGAAACAGATAAAATCATTCAAAACATCTATACTATGTTAAATAAAATGTTCCCGGGCTTTAATGAAAACATCAGCTGGAAAAGACCAATTGTTATGCCGGTTGTTGATGGTTCTACTGTTTATACTTCAACTCATCGAAATAAAAGAATTTCAGTTAAAAGCCCAATTGATGGACTCTATTTTTCTGGCGATTCTTATAATGGCCCGGGTATCGGTGGCGATATTGCACATGCATCTGCTTTATTATGCGCGCAAACAATTCTTGAAGATCTTAATATATAATAATCAAATCAATTTTTTGAGGTGCTCTTTATAACTGAAAATTCAGAACCAAAAATTTGTTATATATGTAGAAAAGAAATTTTAGACAATCCGGTCCAATGCCCTTATTGCTTTACTTTTTTTCATAAATCAGAACTACAAAAATGGATAATAAAATTTTCAAGATGCCCCCGCTGTGATAGAGAATTAAAAAAATTCGCAATATAATATAGCCCTGACTCTTTTTCTTTTTTATTTATTATTTATTCACTAATAATAAAAATAAAATTAAATAAATCACTAAATTTGATTTGAATCGCTTTAATTATTTCAATTATCTCTTTTGATGATTTATACCCCAAGCATGAATAAGCCTATCAGGTGCATCTATTCCTAAATCACCTACTATTTTATTAGTATTATCTAAAAATTTATTAAAAATCTCTGTATTTGGATTATAGCACCTGGGGGGTGGAAAACTCTTAAAAAATTCAGAAATTATTTGATTTAACTTGTTTTTCTTCATATTTAAATCTAAATTAACATCAGAAATTAAATAAAAAATAAATTTACTTTTATTACCATTCTTCTTGCCTATCATTGATACATGATAATTGAATATTTCAAAAGATTTTAGCTCATCGGTATATTCTATCTCTCTTTTTGCTAAATTTATTAGAGCACCGCGAAATATTTCTTTATCTTGAATTTCATGTTCATTTCTTTTTCCATTATAATATTCATCTAAAAAGACAACTGCTTCATTCCTAATAATACCAACTTCAAATATTCTCATCGGTTTAATCCTTGCACTCCATTTCTTATTTAAATATAAATCTAACAATTTAAATATTTATCGTTTATTTTAAGATTTTTATTAAAATAACTTTTTATTACAATTTTCGTAAAAGATAAAATTATTGGTCAATTTTTCTCCGCAATAAAGTCAAAATCTGTATAAATCATCTAATTCTTGCACGAGGTATATTATATCATCATTTTTACCATAATTTTTATAAATAGCATTTATAATTCCAAGGACTCTTTTGTGCACTTCTATAATAATATTTGATAATTCGTTATTCTCTGAAATAAAACAATTTTTACCAAATTCTACAATAAATTCTTTTAAATTCATTTTCGTTATTAAATTTGATGTTTTATAAATTTTTATTTGAATATTTACGATATCATAATTTTCTGAATAAATATCATGGACAATATTGGAATTTGAATTTGATTTTACCAATAAATTGTTATTCATGATAAACCAAAGAATTTCTTTTGATGTTTTATTAATATTTAATTGCTTGTTAAATGAAAAATGAATATCTAAATTTAGTATGATTAACTATTAGAGAAATTCCCCATTTTCATAATTTAATCATTATGATAATTGAGTTCCAAATATTTTAAATAAGCAATATTAATTTATTATTAATTCAATGTTTATTAAATTTCATAAGATCAAAATGACAAACATTTTAGAAAATTTGAAAAATAAAGAAACTATCTCAATTCTATTCATTTGTTCAGGTAATATAATTCGGTCAGTTATGGCAGAATTTTTATTTAAGAAAATGATTCGAGAACAAACAAGGAACTATGACAAATTTGTTGTTAATTCAGGCGCAGTCCTTTTTAAAAACTCTAATTTGCACGAATTCACTAAAGAAATTTTAATTAAAGAGGGATTTAAAAAATCTTTAATTGATACATTTAAGCCTACATATTTAAAAAATAAAGAAAATTTTCATTTACTTGTTGAATCGGATATTATCATTGTCATGGAAAAAAGCCACCTGCATTTAATCCCTAAAAATTTACGTGATAAATCATTTCTTTTAGCTGAATTAGTGAACGAAAATATTATTCTCCCAGACCCATTCGGGACTGATATTAATGTATATTATGAGATCTATGATAAAATAAAGTTTTTAATTCAAAAATTTATTAATATTATGGTTTATTATGGAATACTCTTAAAAAAATAAAATAAAAAGGTCAAATGTTAGTCTACAATGAAGTTATATAGAATAAATAAATATTTTACAATGTTTATTCCATCTGGCACTGCCATGCTCAATGCAAATGTTTATTTCATTAAAGATGAAATTAATACAATAATAGATACCGGGACATATTATACTCTCACTAAAAGAAATTTATTTAAAATCCTCAAGACACTTGGTATTGATAAGATTGATAGGATAATTTTAACGCATACACACCACGACCATTCAGCTAATGTAGGACTTTTTCAAGAAATATTCAATTGTGAAGTCCTTGCTCATCCATCAGCTATTGTACCATTGACCAAAGATTTTAATGATTTTGATATTAAAAAATTTGAATTCTTGGAATTCCTAGAAAACGCCATTCCATTTCTTAATAAAAAGATTATCAGACACCCTATTATTCAAAACATAATAAAACTCGGTTATCATTTTTATCAAGGTAGGATCAAACCCGCAAAATCTGTTAAACCATTATATGATGGACAAATTATTTCATGTGGAAATGTAAAACTAGAAATTATACATACTCCAGGACATTCACTCGATTCTATCTGTATTTATTATGCACCTCCCAAAATAATGTTCACAGGAGACACCATTCCATTTACTCCTTATCTTCAAACTTCTATCTCAGATATCATAAACTCTGTTCATAAAATTTTCGACCATTCAATCCGATTCGTTTTCCGTGGACATGGCTACCGTCCTCATCCCTGGTGCGAAGAATATCCTATTTATCTCAATTTTCTCGATAGTATTCAACGAGCCGAAAAAAGAATTCTTATTGCCCTTAAACTCAAAGGACCCCTAAAAATCTCGAAAATTGTCCCACTTATGTATGAACGGACTCATATCGGTCATTATAGGTTCTATAAATTGATGAGAACAGATTTTATATGGGCATTAAAATACCTTCAAGACCTCATTGATAAAAACCTAGTTGAAAATATTGACGGAAAATATTATCTAAAGAATAGACCTTGATCGTTGATATCTAAATTGAAAAATAATAAAAAATTCATCTGTTTAACTATATTTGTAAATCTATACTCAATTCTCTTTTATTTACCACCTATTTTAAATTAATATTACATTAATACTACTTATATTACTTTTTCCCCTATTTTTCACTCCCCTTCAAAAATTATTTCAATCCAATAATTTAACATTACATCAGACAAATATACTAAGATAACTCCAATTTAAGAATATTAATAACCTATTTAATCAAAATTAGTTTTTAAAATTAAAATAGAATTTTATTAACGAAATTTAGCAATATTCTAATGACCATTTTAAAAATAATTGAGATTAAAAATTAATTAATATAATTTTATAAGATTAAAAGAAAAATGGAAAAAGAAATATATTAAATTATGAAATTTTAGCCACAATTTAGTTTATTTTAGGAGGTTCTGCTACTATTTTTTCTTTTTCTGGTTGTTGTTTCATCCCACCATATTTTATAGCTAATGCCCGCTCTATTCTAGGTCTATGTAAATTATTCATAGTACAAAATGGTACTTGCTTTACTCTGTCATCCTTCGGGTCTATATATCCAAAATGAACAACACATTGACTCACTCGTTCTACATCTAAATCATATTCATCTTGAAAGTGCATAATACCTACATATATATTATTCCCTTTTACAAGAAAATCCCTCGTATTGTCCCAACTTTGATTTAACAACATTTTATACAACATTATTGCTGATGTACTGAGTGGATCTTTTAATAATTTTATTGCTTCAAATAAGCCTTCTATTTGGACTCTTCTTTTATTTAACCAATTTAAACTGCTGTCTAACATTTTTCCTACTTTTTCGCCAAATTCAGTTAACGTTAAATTCTGGAAAAATGAAATCTCCTTCATATTATCGATCTTTTCCATTTGTTGATCGCAATATTTTATTGTTTCATCAATATCAATAATGTCATTAAAACCAACTATTTTATTTGGCCCATCTTGTTCCTCAATATGCATAAAAGTGACAAAACCACATTGAGGATTCGGTGTAAATTCCACATGCTCTATGTGTTTACCACTTAAACTACCCCACCATGCTATTAATCGCATTAGATTTTGAAACGCAGGAAATGGTCGCCAAGGTCTCATTACATTATTTGTATATTTGTCAATCTCATTTAACACATCATAGGTAGTAACTCGTAAATCAAAAAGATCTTTTTGCTCTATTCGTCCGCAAAGAGCAACCGGCTGAAACATCACCCCGGACACTACGTCCACATTATCGGCAGCAAATTGCAAGATATTTCCTATTTCATGGGGAAAGTTCACACCTCTGGCTATTGTAGGTACTAAACAAACGCCTTTAAATCCAATTTTACGGCAATTTTCTATTACCTGCTTCTTTTTCTCGAATAAATCTACACCTCTAGTTTTTATCCATGTATCGCTTTCTATACCATCAAATTGTAAATATAATACATTAGCTCCTGCGTCCATTAATCTCTTAAAATAATTGATATCATTTGCAAGTCTAATTCCATTTGTAGCTACTTGAATTTGCTTGAACCCCATTTTTACTAACTCCCTCGTGATCTCAGGTAAATCATCTCTCATAGTTGGCTCACCACCCGCATACATTGCAACAACTGGAGGCACCGGTTTTAAACTCCTAAAATGCTTATAGATTCTTATGATATCTTCAAAAGGCGGTTCTACAATGTAACCCGCGGTATCCGCGTTTGCATAGCAGATAGGACACTTTAAGTTGCACCTGTTTGTTACATCTACCATTGCACATGTAGTCGCTGACTTATGGTTTGGACACATCCCACAATCATGTGGACAGCCATCTTTTATTGTCATTTGTGGATCTTTGTGGGGAAAGCCAAATTTCCTATATTTCTGAGCTTCTACATATGTTTCAACATCAGTTGCTATTATATCACTAAAAGAACCATGCTCTTCACATGTCTTGTGCATATAAATTTTGTCTCCTTCTTGAACAATTACTGCATCAATAGTTTTTTTACATTCAGGACAAATAGATTTTGTTTTTCTTTCATATACCATTTTTTTTCATTTCCTTTATATTTGAATAGTCTGCCTCTTTTTTAAAAATTATTGATTTATTACAAACCCATATTACCTTTTTTGATCTTATTGATTCTTTTTATTTTCAAAATAGATTTAAGACAATCACCACAATAAGATATTTTTTTAATAAACTATTATGACTTTAAACTTAATAATTTTTTTTATGACTATTAAAATACATATTTCTGGTTCATAAAATATTAAAATAACTTTTCATTTAATAAAATAATTCGTGGTCATAAAAATACTAAATTTGAAATTGAAAATATATTTAGATTATGAAGTATTATTAGACCATAAATCTATTACAATACTTTTAGTTTAAATAAAAATTTTTTGAATATATTTATTAAATAAAATTATTAGAATAAAATCTCAAAATTAATAAAGATGAAGATGATTAATGCACAAGATTTCCCAAAATTAGAATCACCTTTTATTAGAGAAACAATAAATGGTCAATACGTTTGCACACCAAAGATTGTAGAAAAATATCGCTGGATATTTAATCCCGATTTTGTCCAAGCTGTTGAGAAAATCGATGGAACAAATGTAAGTGTCATCTGTGATGGAGAAAAAATTGTAGCAATTTATAATAGAAAAAATCATATCCCCTTCTTTAAAAAAGGATACGGATATTTCTATGAAGGTATTCAATATGCAATAGATAATAATTACTTTACTCCAAATAGTAAAGGACAGTTCTTCGGAGAACTCTGTGGCCCTAAAATTAATAATAATCCATTGCATTTAAAACAACATGTCTGGTACCCCTTTACTCGATTGAGAAAAAAAAATACCTATAAATTTTGGAATAACCTTGATTTCACCAATAAAAATGACTTGGAACTTTATGACATTGTTAGTAATGTATTTAAAGAACTCTGGAGCTTAGAAATTAGAAGACGACATGGTACTAAAGAATTTGCAGAAGGAATTGTGTTTTACCATAACCAAACAGGAGAAATGTGCAAACTACGTCGCGATATGTTTGATTGGTACAAAGATAAAAGGCATTAAATATTTAATTTGTAATTTTAATTTCTAAATTCTTTTGTCATTGCCAAATTCTTGAAAAAATTGAAAAATAAATTTGATTTTATTATTATAAAAAATAGTTAATATAATAGAAATAGATAAATTGGTTTTAAATATTGATTAAATATGTTTTAATTTTAAATTAATTACTCACATTAAAAATAATTTTTTCATAGAGATTTTTATTAATTTAAGTTATATTTACCAATTATTTTTCTTAGATTAAATTTTCTAAATAAATGCGTTTATTTTTTTATTTTCCAACTATAAAGTATAGATTTATAAATGTTAGAATCATATGATTGAAAAAAAGACATAATTTTGGTCTTATAAAAGCAAAAAAATTTGAAATAATGAGATGAAGTATATGGCAACAATTATTCAATCTACTAAGAGTATTTGTCCTGAATGTAAAGCTAGAATTGATGCTGATTATATCGAAGAAGATGGTAAAGTTTATATGGTTAAAACTTGTGATAAGCATGGTACATTTAAAGATATTGTGTCAATTGATTCGGATTGGTTTAAATGGTTGCAACCGTTTAGGATGGACTCTGATGCAAAACGATGGCACCCTGAAAAACCAATAAAAGAGGGGTGTCCATATGATTGTGGTATTTGTGAATTTCATAAGAGTTCTCCAGCGATTGTTTTGATGGATATAACATACAGATGCAATTTGCGTTGTCCTATTTGCTTTGCAAATGCAAATGTGAACCCAAATCTTGAGAAAATTGAACCTACATATGATGAGATCATTCAAGTTTACAAACACTTTAGTGAAATCCAACCTCAGCCACCATTGGTAGCTATGTATAGTGGAGGCGAGCCTACATTAAGGGATGACCTGCCTGATATTATTAGGGAATGTGTAAAAATGGGTTATGTCCATCCACAGATTACTACAAATGGGATAAGGTTAGCAAAAGACATAAATTATTTAAAAGCGTGTTTAGATGCAGGTGCCAAATCGATTTATCTACAATTTGACGGAGTTACGGAGGATGTTTATGAGAAGACGAGAGGTGCACCGATTTTCAAATTTAAAAAACAATTAATAGAGAACTGCAGAAAATTGGGATTTTCAGGGGTGATTTTAGTTCCAACAGTGGCAAAAGGTATCAATGACCATCAAATAGGCGATATTTTACAGTTTGCAATAGACAACAATGATGTAGTTGTAGGGGTATTCTATCAGCCAGTAGCACTTGTAGGTAGAATAAGTGAAGAAGACAGGTTAAAATTGAGGATAACATCATCCCATGTTGCAAAGGCGTTACAAGACTTTACAAATGGAGAAATAGGTGTGTTATATCCTTTAACAGCGATCTCACATTTTGCTAAAATAATTGGATGGGCGGCTTCAAATAATCAAGTAGTAGAGTTTACATGTAATCCAATTTGTGGTTTTGGAAATTTCTTATTTATTGAAGATCAACCCGATGGTACAAAAAAGATGACAGGGACGCATAGGGTATTTAATATCAAATCGTTCATGAAGAAATCGAAAAAGTGGTATAATATATTAAAAGAGAGACGATATGGAGAAAAGCCAAAAATATTTGAGAAATTACTTGGGAATTTTGGTTTAGGAGAAATTGGCCTGAACATAGATAAAGTATATAATAAAGTAGACGATACATTAATCAAAGTTAGAATGGGTTTAGACATGTTATCGACAATGAAATTAGAGGGTATATTATCAAAATCGAAGTTTTTCCTGGACATGGTATTAAATTCAAGATGGGATGCGTCAGCAAATTTTGTGCAGAGTAAAGGTGCGGGTGCAATGATTATAGGATTAATGCATTTCCAAGATGGCTATAATTTTGATGTTGAGCGAGTTTCAAGATGTTTGGTACATTACGGATGGGTTGATCCTAGGGATGGTAAAGTATATGGAGTACCATTTTGTGCTATGAATACATTACACAGAGAAAGAATTGAGAACATATTATTTACGTACCATTCAATTGAAGAGAAGCCAAAAGAAGAGAAAGTCAAGGCAGAACCACCCAAAATAGAAACGTCATAATTAGAAATTGAAAAATATTATTAAAATAGAGTTCAAACTATTTTTTATTTTCATTCTTTTTTATTTAGTCTATTTTTAAAAATTAGTCAATAGTTAAGTTCAAACCAAATCAATAGTTAAGCATTGAACGATTTTTTTGAACAGAAAAATAGATAAAAAAATATGTATAGATCAAGTTAATTAGGATAAAAAATTAAAAGAACGTAATGTATTAATTTGGGAAAAAAAGGTTTGGTAAATGTTGGGATAGAGGGGAAGAAGTAAAAAGGATAGAATTCAAAAAATTAAAAGTATAGGAATATAGGGAATCAGGGGGCTTTTAATTTCCTCAACGCAAGTAAATTTGCTAAGTATAAACTTGGTCATCATTTTCCCTGTAATTAGACTTGTGATATAATAGAGGACTCAAATTATAAAAAGATTTTATTTTCATTCAAATGCAAAATAATTTTATTAGATTTAATGATTTTTCCGATGATAAGAGAGGAGAAATTAAAATTATCGAGTAGATTTATGATTTCGTTTTGTATGGAAGGGTCAGCAATAATACAGAAACCGATGCCCATATTAAAGGTTTTATACATTTCTTTATCAGAAATATTGGTTATATTTTGTATTTCCTTAAAGATTGGGGGTGCTTTTGGGAGATTGTTAAGTAGGAAGCCAAAATCATGTCCATGAGGTCTAAGGCGATTTAATTTAGTAAAAGCTCCGCCTGTGATATGAGCGAGCCCGTGAATTTTATCATTGAATTTTTTTAATAAGCTCAAAATAGGTTGGACATAAATTTTAGTAGGTTTTAATAATTCATTACCGACAATTAAATCAGGATAATTTGGAAGTGGATCAAAAGGGGACAATTTAGCAAGATCAAAAAAAGCTTTTCTAGCAAGAGTATATCCATTAGAATGGATACCTGAACTCATAATACCGATTATAGTATCGTTTATTTTAATATTAGACCCAGTAATTACATTTTTTTTATTAACAACGCCGATGCTCATTCCAGATAGGTCTAAGCCGTTTCCGGGGGATGTGCCTTTAATGATGTCTGGCATAATGGCAGTTTCGCCGCCAATTATAGCCATTTGGGCTTGTTTAGCGCCTTCAACAAGTCCTTTCATGATTTGATAGATAACATCATTGTTAACGGTCTCAATAGCAAGATAATCTTCGAGAGCAACAGGTTCGGCGCCCATACAAATGAGGTCATTTGCGTGCATAGCAATAAGGTCAATTCCGATTGTATCATATTTATTCATCATTTGAGCTATCATTACTTTAGTGCCTACGCCATCTACATGCATTGCAAGACATAACTCATTACCAATATCAATTAAGCCAGCATAATGACCGTATTCACCGATAATTTCTCCAAATTTACCTTGTCTAAATAGATATGTTTTAGTTATAAGTTCGCCAATGATTTTATGTGCTGATTTTTGGGCATTAATATCGACACCACTTTTAGCATAAGTGAATTGGTCATTATTAGGGGTATTTTGGTCAGACATAAAGATCAAGCCTCAAGAAATTTATTAATTGTATTAATAACATTTTGGACAATTTTAGAGGAAAGTCCGAGATAATTATTAGGATCGAGCCATTTATCGAGTTCATCAGGTTTAAGAAAATTTTTTAAAGAGTTATCCTGGAGTAAAATAGTTTTAAAAGGGATATTTTGTTGATAAGAAATCATAGCGCATTTGCGGAGAATTTCATGGGCAGATTGTCTACCCATACCTTTTTGAGTTAATTTAAGCATTATATTTTCGGCCATAATAAGGCCTTGAGTCTTGTTCAAGTTATTTTGGATATTTTTGAAATTAAAGACCAAGCCTTGAAGTATAGAATTAATTTGAGCGAGCATATAATCAAGGAGGATAAAAGATTCAGGGATAATTATCCGTTCAGGTGCGGAGTTAGTCAGGTCTCGTTCATGTTCAAGTGAGATATTTTCAAGTGCAGGAAATACATTTGACTTAATGATTCTTGCGAGTCCGCAGATACGTTCGGACTTATGTGGGTTGCGTTTATGAGGCATTGTGGAAGATCCAACTTGAGAAGATTTGAAGTGTTCAGATATTTCAGCAATTTCAGTACGGGATAAGTTCCTTATTTCGCGTGCGATTTTATCGAGAGTACTAGAAATGAGTGCAAGTAATAATAAAATTTCAGCATGGCGGTCGCGTTGGACGATTTGGTTGGATATCATGACAGGTTTAAGGCCTAGATCATTCATTACAAGTTCTTGAATTTGGAACCCTTTATCACCAAAACTTGCCATAGTGCCAACAGCGCCGCTCATTTTACCCACTAGAATTCTGGGTTTGATTTGTTCCAAGCGATTTAAATGTCTAAATAATTCTGAAGCCCAAATTGCAAATTTCATACCATAGGTAGTTGGTAGAGCATGTTGGCCATGGGTACGCCCTATTGTAATTGTATTTTTATGTTTCTCAGCGAGCATAATCAGTGTTTTTAAAAGAGATTTCATATTATTTTCAATTACATTTATTGCGTCTTTAAATTGTAGAGCGGTTGCAGTATCTTCGATATCATAGCTTGTTGCTCCAAAATGGACGTATTCGCCTGCATTAGAATCGCAAACTTCTGTTAATGCTTTAACCATAGCCATTAAATCATGGTGAATTTGATTTTCAATTTCTTTTACTCGCTGGAGTTTAACATATTTTACATTAGCTTTTTTGGTAATTTCATCGGCGGCAGATTTAGGTATATCCCCTAATTTAGCGTGTGCTCGGGCTAGTGCTGCTTCAACATCTAGCCATTTTTGAAGTTTGGTCTCTTCAGTAAAAATGTTTCTCATTTTTTCCGTGAAATATCTGAATTCAATTGGATGAACTTTTGACATTAATATATCCTCAAATTATTATTTAATTAAAGTAAAACCTAATAAAGACATTCATAAAATTTTCTTTATTTGTTTTTAAAAATTATCTTTTTCTTATATTTCGATTCATTCTTAGAAATAATTTTTTTATTACGATTAGTCTCTGATTTTTTAAATAAATATCTTCCCAGAATTAAACCTACAATAAACCCGGTCCAATGACTAATTGGGTTTACTCCATATTGTGCCCCTATAAAAATTAAAAAAAGTAGTCCAATAAAAATAAAGGATTTAAAAGCTCGTTTTTCCTTTACACTAAGAGCATAGAGAATTGCTGAAAAAATGCCTAGAATTGCACCTGAGGACCCGCCAGAAATAGAATATAACCCTAAAAATAAAGAAAGTATATTTCCTATCAAGCCGGATACAATATAGATTATTGAATAATCTCGTTTAGAAAAAAGTTCTTCACAGCGATATCCAAAAATCAATAGAAATAGCGAATTACTGAGTATATGCGCCAGGTTTAAATGTACGAAAATTGCAGTGAAAAACTCATAATATAAAAAATGGTAATAAATCATATAATTAGATTGAGCGACCCAAATTAATACATCATTTGAGATAATGAGTGGATTAAAACATAAAATTGAGAGTATTATGTATACCACAAAATTGATTATTAATATATATTCAGTTAACTTTAATTTTCGCATCAAATTAATAATTTACGAAGATACATTTAACAATTATGATATTATTTAATATAGGATATGAATATTGAAGTGTAATTAAATTAAGTAATTTAAGTGAAATATCGATTAAAATCAATAATAATCTTGAAATCAGTTTAATTATTATACGATTATCGTTTAAACAATAGTAAAATTGGTTCATAATTTGAAATACGTAGGTAATAATTATTCATATTGTTATAAAAAATAAATAGGATGAATATTGACGAATTGGAGAAAGAATTTATAAAAAATAGAAAATTTTGTAGAGAATTCTTTAATAAGAGAATTTAACTTCCAAGATAATTGAATAAATGGAATATTTTTGCTGATTTATTATTGAAAATTTATTTGATTTATCGATATATTTTATTAATTATTTTGAAAATTAGAAACAGATAATCAATCAATAAGTTAGAATAAAAATCTGATTTATTAAATAAACCAGACGAAATTAAGTTAGGAAAAATAAAAATTAATGAAAATAACTTTTTAAAAATAATATGAGAAATAAATGCTTTAAATTTATCGAAATAAGAAAAATTTAAAAGGGTAATGGAATTTGAAATAACTTACCTAATAATTTATAAAGGATAAATAGAAAGACTAAATGACTTTTAAGAAAATAATTATTAATTATTGCACAAATTTGAAAGGTGTGATGAAATGGAAGAAGAAGTAAAGAAAGCACTTGATGAAATTCGACCTAGTCTTCAGGCAGATGGTGGAGATGTAGAATTAGTGGAAATTGTAGATGGAGTTGTAAGAGTGAGATTAACAGGGCATTGCGCAGGTTGCATGTATTCAACACTGACTTTGAAGAATGGGATAGAAAGATTATTAAAAGCCAGAATACCCGAAGTAAAATATGTAGAAAATATAATGTAATTGTTTATTTTTTCTTTAATTTTCTTTAATTTTCTTTAATTTATTACAATAAATAATGTTTTAATTTGGAAGACGATATTTTTAACAAGGACGGGAGCACCAATTAATTTTTTATGGCATTGATTTTGTTTTTAAATGAATTGAAATTTAAGAATAATTGAGTAAATTATCAATTTTTTTTTACATAAAAATAAAAAAGAATGAATAGCAATAATATTGTCAATGAGTAAAATGGCAATTCCAAAAGGATTAGAGGAGTATTATAGAGAATTAGAAACATCTATTAGAGGAGAATTATTACCAAATTGTCCTGTTTGTAAGTGTGAAATGAGCTTCGATGGATTTGAAGAAGTATTTACAAGGGATGAATTAATATATATAAGAAGATTCAAATGTGAAAATTGTACTGATAAAAGAGTAATTTTATGGAGGAAATGAGATAGATATTTAAAGAGGGGAAAGATTTCAGGCGGGTTAAA
>SUPR01000036.1 GCA_005191425.1 Candidatus Helarchaeota ASGARD archaeon Hel_GB_B | reverse complement strand
CCATTTTAGATACCTCTTACTTTTAAAAATTAAAAATTAAATGATTTTGGTTATTTTATTCGTTTCATTTTCCAACTTTTATTCATTTATGTTTATATTTTTTTTTATTTTCAGTTTTAACATTGTGTTATATCGAGAAAGAAAGAATTTAATAAGGTATTGATAAGTAATTTTGAATACCAATTTTTAATTGGAAAAATAAGATAGTAAATATAGTCTGTGATCTTATAAAATTAATAGTCCAATATACAAATTTATAATGCTCAATTATTAAAAATGATGAACATGTCGGTTGAACTACCCAACATTAAAATTAAGGCAGCAAAAATAGATGACCTCCAGGATTTGAGTGAATTAATGAGAATTTTATGCCAGACCTTCGGAAGTCCGTTTTATGAAAAGCCATGGTTAATGGATATGAAATATCGTCTGGAAACGAACCCTGCAAGCGTAATAATTGCAATTGAGGTTGAAAATAAGAAAATAATCGGGATGTTAATTGCAGATTCTGGTAGAGATTGGTATAGTGGTGCGATTTTAGGCCAAATTATAAATTTTATTATTCATCCAGATTATCGCGGACTAAAAATCGGGACTTTAATGGTAGAAAGAGCACTAGATTATTTAAAATCTAAGAATTGCAGATACGTTAGGACAAACTGTCGGTCAGAACTCCCAAACGTTGTAAAATTATTTAATAAATTTGGTTTTAAAGAAGTATATTCGGTTTTAGAAAGAGAATTGTAAATTCATTGTAATTTAATCATCTTCAAAATTAAGATATTAATTTTAAACTGGATAAAGAGTTATATTTTTAAACTCTAAATTAATTGCAAAAATATTATTTTTAACAATTGGTGGTGGGCTCGCAAATCCAGTAAATGTTACGGATGATTCTGTAAAACCATCAGTAAAAAAGTTATTGATCAATTTATTATTCATTTTTATATAGATATTTCTATAATCATTCTGGGATGTACCATTTAATATATCAAGCGGTGTGCCTGAATTTAAGGTCACATTAATTCGGAATTCTAGTTTTATTATGGAATTTTTTTGGACTGAACTTTCAAATTTCTCATAATAAAATCCGGAGCTAAATATGTGATATCCCTGCGAAATTGGCTTAATTATTACGGAGCTATTACCAATTTGTAAAGAATTTTTAAATCCTAACCTTATCCTACATATGGTAAAATCTTTAAGAGCTTTAAAACTTGTAGATATGTTTACAGTAGTCTCAGTATTGTTAGGGATATGATTATTTTTTATTTCTATGTTCGTATTACTGATCCAAGTTGTTAAGTCTTTATCAGTTATGTTTAATTTATAATCCCAAGATAGGGCTGTATTCTTTTGAATTTCATCTGGGAAAAATTGAATATAATTTTCAGTTATTGAAAAAGGTATCGTTGATGAAGAAAATGTGGGCTGATATTGGCTTGGGAAGTAATCAAAAATAATGGGCTCTATTGAGGTTAGTACTGGCGCCATATAAAAGTAGGTATCTAAATATTCTATACATATATTTGCGCCATCAAAATCAGCAAAAATCTCATCTTTTTCTGTCATATTTACATGCGGTGATGGGCTATTTACCCATGATATTACACCAATAAAGACCATAAGAATAATTATTATCGATGAAATTATAATGACTTTTGTCCAGGTCATTCTGCTGCTACTTTTTTTTATTTTTCTTTTTGAAGCTTTACGGAACGATCTCTTTAATACCTTTTTCTTGTTCTTTATGTCATTGTCCATAAAAGACCGTCCCTTTTAATAGAGATTCCAATTATAAGTTTTTAACGGTTACATCTTTTAATTTATGGATCATATATTCATTTGCACCCGATGATATAACTCTAAGACGGTCTAATAATTCATATTTATATAAAAATCTTTTAATGTATGTTTTAATCGCTCTTTTACTCAATTTTTCATCCGAAGTAAATCCAATTATGATCTTCTTACCATCTATTTCGACAATACCGCCATAATCTCGGATTTTATCCTCTAAAAATGTCATTAACTCATTTATCAAATTATCTTCTACCCAAGTCAATTGTGTAGCATCACACACATAATCTACGGATATTTCATCTTCACTCATTGTAAATTCCTCAATTTAATTTTGTCAATTTTAAAAACCATTAATTGAATAATTCCAATAATTGAACAAAAAAATTGTTTGTATATTAATAATTATGAGTTTAATTTTTTAATTTCTCTGATACAACTCTTTACACCTAAATGAAGGATTCCTTGAGAAATGGATTTAGGAGCTAGAACCAAAAGAATTAAAGAGTTAATCTTAAATATTAATACTTGACCATTCTCTCCTTGTATTTTACAATTATCAAGGTTTCCACATTCAAATTCCGACATTACCTTCTCTGAATGCATAGTCATTGCCGATGATATGGCTGAGACAAATGCATCTTCAATGGATTTATTATTTTTAAATATCGAGATAATCGGCAGACCATCTATTGTATTAAGTGAAGCTCCATAAATTTTTGTCTGGTCAATTAATTTCTGTAAGATAGCCTCATAATTATTTTCTATGACCAATCCTAATACGCCTAATAAATTGTTGTTTGAAGTTAAAATATAAAATTTTAATTTTAATAAATTTACCTAAAAGGTCATTAAAAAATCTTTTTTAAATTGTAAAATATTTATAAATTTATAATTTAGAAAATTTTAAGAAATAACTATGGAATTGCTTCTGGATGTTTAATATAATAACTTAACCGCCCATAAATTCTATCCAAATGTTCTATTACTTCACTTTCCTTAACATAAAATTCATTCAATTTTTCATTTTTTATTTTTACAAATTCTAAGGGCCTATTTACGTCATTTTCCAGTTTTTCAATCACTTCAAACAAATATATCTGCCATGATTGAATTTGATCTTGTATCTCCTTATAATTGCTTTTTAATTTTGCTTCTGTATCCTTATTTCTCTCAGTTTGTATTATATTAATGATATTGTCCATTAATTTATCTATTTTATCGAATATTTTATTATAATCGTTGTATATTTCTTTAATCTTTTTATTTAAAATCTCTGATGCTTTTTTCAATGGTATTTTACGGGTTGAAAAATCTGGACGCGGCGATATCTGTCTGTACTCAATGACCTTATCAGGATACTTTTTAGCCCAAATTAGATATTTAAAAAGATTAGAAACAAATACAGAATTATTACCTGCAGAAATACCATATTCATCATCATAAAACATTGTAGAACCACCAATTGCAATACAATGCCCTTTACTTGATATTGCAATTATAGGACTATTTGGTGGCTCAGCATCTTTAGAAGTAAATGCAATCGGATAACAATCATTTCTGTTTAATGTTAAAGTCGCTCCTGAATAATATAATTTATTCACATTTTTTGTTAAGTGGCTCTTATTGAAGTTAGTAATTAAAGGAAAATATTCTGCACTTTTCCAGTGGTTTTTTGAGTCCTTTACATGATTGAAATCAAACCTGATGCCAAAATGTTTTGCGAGAGAATTAATATTGAACGAATTATTTCTCATAGAATTACAAACAATTATTATAAAACCTCCGTTCCTCACAAAATTAATAATTGTTTCGACTTCTTCATGAGAAAATGAATCCTTTGGGGCACCTATAAATAAATATTCTTCTTCAGTTAAATTATCTGGTTTAATTGGACCAATTAAAAGTCGAAATGATATAAACGAATGCTTTTTTAATAAATTTGAAAGTTTTTTACAGTTTTTGTTCGAGAAAATCTCATGATGGGTTTCATCAAAAACTATTCTGTAGTTCATTTTTTCAAATCATTTTAGGCAATTATATTAAATAAGAATTTGGTAAATTTAATATTAATATAATAAAATGTAGGACTTCACTATTTATTCCTTTTTATACTAGTGATATTTTTATATTTAATTAGAATTATTAATTCTTGTAAGTAAGTTGTTCTTGATCATATCTAATTTCTCTCTTTTTTCAGCTTCTGTTTCATACCACCTATTCATTGCTTGTTGTACTGATTCTTGATATTTTTCACCAAGAAAATTAAATTCAGAATTCTTTTGCCCCACTTCGAAGTCCAGCAAATCAATTTTTTGAAGAATTAATTTATAACTTTTCTCTAAATTCTCTAATATTATTTTATTTTCCAATCTTGGTATTTGATCAATAATTCTACTCCACATCTTGTCTATTAATTTATCTATTTCTTCAAGTTTTTTAGAATTTAATATTATTAGGTGTTCTATAATTTTAGATGCCCTCAATGGGGTTAAATTTTTGTGTTTTACTCGTAATTCCTTTTCAATTTTTTTAAAAATCGATTCTATATAATTAAGAATATTTTGTAATAATCTTTTATTATCAAATTTATCAAGAAGCGTATCATTGAAAATAGATGAACTTGAAAGTCCAATAATGTTTTTTTCTAGAGAAACTACTCCTAAAGTAGCCATATATGGTAATGCATCTTTATCCGTATATAAAAAGCCCTTTACGCTGTCATCTAAGACTGATATTGAGCAACCAGTAAATACTATCTTGTTAACACTTTTTGTTATTGAGAAACCTTTCTTAATATAACGAATAATAGGTAGTCGCGGGTTATTATTGATATTATGCTTATAATCCTCTACATAATCTGGGTTAAATTCAAATTCAAATCTCCTGCTCAACTCTGATAAATTATTGTTGCTTAAATCACCTCCCGCCACTGACAATAAAACTAGAAACCCCCCTTGGTTTACAAATTTCTCAGCTGCTAAAATTTCTGAGAGGTCTAATGGTACTGTAGGACCACCAATAATTAAAACATGATAATTTCTTAGGACTTTGGCATCTATTTTCCCTTTTAAAAAATGTATTGAGAAATTGGAACTTTTTATAACATTTTGTAACTTTAAAGAATTTGTGGAATTGAGTATTTCTCCATGTACTTCTGTCATTATAATTTTTATAACCATTATATTATAGTATCTATTTGTAAATAAAAAGTCTTAGTTTTTCTTCTTTTTATCCATCCAAAATAAATAACAAAATTTAAAGAACCGAATGTATTAAAAATGAATTAGTTTAAAATTTTAAGAAATAAATTATTAATGTGTAAAAAATGACAAAATCCGAAGAAAATAATGAAGAAAATTTAAAAGATGAGAAAAAAACTAAAGATAAAAAAAGAGCAAATAAAAAGAGAAAAATAGTATTGACTCCTGATTCTCCTCCAACTATATTTCTGCAATACATGTTAACTGCAATTGGTTTTTATGATTATATTATTAATAGACCTTTTGATATGATATTTCAAGCAAAGGCTCTTAATCAATATAATATTGAAGTCATTAATCCTCTTTTAGAAAATAATGACGAATTTAAACAAGCTCATGAACAATTCAAAATAGATGAAATAACAACAAATATTCTGTCTAATGCCAAAAAGTTTGCTGCAGAAGGCGGATATACTAAATCAATAAATGAATTAACTCGAAAATATAATTTACCCATCTATATTGGTTCAATAGCAGCAATGGGTGCAGTTATCGCTCTCTCATGGACTGGACTACTTGTAAGTGGTATTGAATGGTACATTATGATCCCGGTTGTGTTAGTATCCTGTATTGCACCAACCTTGATTAACTACTTATTCCAAAAAAAATGGCTGCAATTCGCAAACGATAACATCCAAGGTTTTATAGAAAACAATATAGACGAAATAAATAAAGGGACTGAATTTGTCCAGCAAATAATCAATATCGCACATTCAATTATGATTGAAAATAAACTGGATGGTCGGCGGTTCAGAATGATGTGTTTCAAAAATGACTATGCTAACTTGAATATAATTGAAGAAAAATCGCAGCGCGGCATTAATTATTATGTCGCAGAATTTGTAACTCCTCCATTCGAAGATATTAGCGATTCTAAAGATAATACACAAAATGATTCATCTGAGGATCTTGACACTAAAAGTGAGCCGGACAATAATGAAGATTCTAGTTAAACCATGATAGTGGTTCCCATAAGCAATAATTTTTAATATATATAAGATTTCTAATTTTTCTCATTATTTTTAAAAACCAATTATATTAAGGTATTATAAAATTCTTAAATTGAACCCCTTTTTTCTAATTCTTTGAATAAATATTTATGATTTTTTGGGAATTGTGTTTCAAATGTCTAAATAATTTGAAAAAGTAAAAATGAGCGAGATGAAAATATTTATTTTTAACAAATTAAAATTTCTGTCCAAATCGACAGAATTAGGAAATTTTTAATTATGGTCAATTGTATAATTATATAGATATAATATTGATACTGATATAGAATATTAAAGAAATAAATATTTTTAAATAAAATATAAAGCTTTTTAAAATAAAAAACTTTAAAAATAACTTAATCTAAGCAATAAATCAATTATTTACTCAAAATTATTTATTCATATTGTATTAAATTAATAATATTTTTTAATTAATATTTTCGTCGGTGTATTTAAAAGTTGATGGGACAAAATAAGAATAGTGATATATTTGATTTAGATGATTATTTAGAACAAATTATTAAAGAACCCAGCAAGATTTTTAAGAACCGGGATGTAATGTGTTCAACATACATACCTCAAAATTTACCACACCGTGATAACCAAATCAAGAAAATGATACAGGTCCTCGCACCAATATTACAAAATGGAAATCGCTCAATAAGCAACTTATTCCTTTATGGAAAAACCGGTACTGGTAAAACTGCTGTAACAATGTTTGTTTTAAAGCATATCATGAGGAAATGTGAAGAGAATAAAATAAATAATATAAAACAGTGTTTCATAAATTGCAGACATGTGGACACTAGTTATAGGGTATTTGCTCGTCTATGTGAAAAAATTGGACTTGAAATTCCATTTACAGGGCTACCAACTGATATTGTTTATGAGAAATTCGTAAATAAATTAGATGAATTCGATAAAGGTCTAATGATTGTTGTCTTGGACGAAATAGACCAATTAATTAAAAACGATAAAAATAACAAAAGACCCAATAAGGCATTATATGGACTAACGCGTATTAATTCTACCCTTAAAAATACTCAGATACATTTAATCGGGATATCAAACGATTTAAATTTTAAAAATTACTTGGACGGTAGGATTCTAAGTAGTCTGGGTGAAGAGGAAATCGTCTTCCCCCCATATAACTCAATTGAATTGGAAGATATATTAAAAGAAAGGGCAAAAATGGGCCTTATAGACGGCGTTATCGATGACGGTACAATAAGCTTGGCAGCAGGGCTGGCTGCAAGAGAACATGGCGATGCGAGAAGGGCTATTAACTTATTACGAGTCGCCGGCGAAATAGCCGAAAGAAAATGCGCAAATAAAATTACATATGAACACATAAAAGAAGCTATTCAGAATATCGAACATGATAAAATTAAAGAATCTGTTGAAACTCTTCCCCTACAGTCTAAACTAATTTTATGGAGTATATATCTACTTGAGAAACAAAATTTAAAAGAAAACATTACTGGCGATGTATATTCCACCTATATTGAAGTTTGTAGAATGTTGGGGCTAGTCGAACCACTTACCCAGAGAAGAGTTGGCGACCTGATTAATGAACTAGATATGTTGGGCATAATTAATGCAAAAGTCGTAAGTCTAGGTAGACATGGCAGGACTAAGAAAATAAGACTAGACATACCTCTAAAAATAATTGAAGATATGATACGGTCTGACCCTACTTTATCACCTCTATTAAATTTTAAACTTAGAAATGAAAGATTAGACAAGATACTTTTATCATAATTTTTTCATTTTTTAATAATTTTATTTTATTGATTTTCGTTAGATTTTTTAATTTTAGTCAATAAAATTTAATTGTATTAGAGTTCTCTAAAAATTTACTTCTAATTTACATTTCAACAGAGGTACCTAATAATGAGTCTACAAAATCAATTAGACGAATTAGTAAAAGCCGGGTTGTATAAAGAATCACTGTTAAAAAACGAAATTTTATCCTTAATTAAGAAGAAATGCGAAATTTGCAATGCAACTCCTATAGATTGTGCACTCCAGCCTCACTGTGGCGACCGCAAGCTGCTTAAAATACAAATTGAACTCGGCGTTCAATACCAAGACCTGCCTCAATTTTGTTATAATCAACAATTACAAGCAGTAATTAGGTTCATGAATGGAAAAGTAAATTTAATAGAACCTGTTGATGTTAAAATTTTTTTAAATGATTTCATAAATGTCGTTATTAATGAGAAAAAAATCAAATTTAGAAATTCTGACAGTTTATATTCTAAATTAATTGTCAAACTGTCTGAACTAAGCAAAAATGACTTTTTTATTGTAAGAGACGAGAGAAATGGTCTTGGTAAGGTCATTTTCCTGTTAAATGGCACTTTTTACTTCCTGGATTTCGATAAACAAATAGCAATAATCAATTGGCATAACAGTTTTGTCGAAACCGAAGAAGAATTAAAAATGGTCTTAAATTTATTGGCTCAAAAATATAAACTGAAATTTGAAATTGAACAAGAATTGCTTGGTCTATGGAAATTGATCTTCACTTTTCCAAAAAAATTAGAAATTGCTGATGATAAAATATTAAAGTTCAAGCAAGAAATGAAAAAATATGTTGAATATGTCAATTTTTATTCGACTTTTGATGACTTTAAATTAAAAATTAACTTAAAAACTCCAAAAAATATAAATTGGGAAAGTGAAAAATTGAATGTAAAAACAATAAAAGAAATTTTCAAGATAGTTTATGACAATTTTAAATAATTAATTTAATATTATTCATTAAAAGAGGTGGATATTGATGGAGAAACCCCATATTAACAAAGTATTAATGGACATTTTAAATCTAGATGAATTTGATGTCATTACTTACCTAACTATTTTAAATTATGGCCCATTGACTATGGGCGAGATAAGTTCTTACTCTAAACTCGAATATTTGAGCCTCACTTTGTGTATCGAAAAGTTGAAAAAGAAAAATTTAATTGTCGAACTCCCAGGGTTAATTAAAAATTACCAGGCACTCCCTCCATATAAAGGGTATTTAGAAAAATTAAATAAATTAGAACAAAATATCAGTAAAATTATAAATAAAATTAATAGTATTGCGGTAGAAACAGAACAGAAAATTGGGGATATCGCAAATAATAAGATTGATACAGTAAAAAGTGAATTCGACTCTTACATTCAGTCTATTACAAGTAAATCTGAACTCCTTAACAAAAATATTCAAGATAATTTTAAAATTACAAAAGCTGAAATATCCAAACATTTAAATGTAATCAATAAAGAACTCCAATCATTTGCAGAAAAATATATACAAGAATTTGATAAAATATTATCCGATATTAAGAGCGAAATTGTTAACAAGATCTCAAATTTAACTAACGAAGTTCGGGATATTTCAAGAAAAGGTGAAAATGATTTAAACATGCATATCGATGAATTTATTCAGATGAGTAAAAATGACACACAAAAGGCTATTGAGAGTGCGACCACAATTTTTATTGACGTCCTAAATAATTTCTCCAATGACGTAATTAACCTCCGTCAGACTTTTACTCAAAAGATTATCAATTTTTTAAATACGTTTCGAGATTCTTCCATCGAACTCGAGAAATTGGAACGAAATTTCGTTAAAGAATTTAATGAACCTGCCGATAAAATTTTTTATGAGACACAAAATCTATTAAAAAATCATATCGAACGCGCACTAAACCAAAACCTTGAGTTAACTTCTTCCTTAAATGATAATTTTCTCGAGGTAATGGAAACTATCCATAATACTATTGAGACCGAAATCGATAATTTGCACACAAAAGAAATTGAGCTAATCGGTGGTCTTTTAAAGGTAATTAATGACATGATTTCAAACTTTGATAAGGACGTGGTTGAATCTTTATCTGGTGGAAAAAATAAATTTATAGAGTTTTCGGACACAATAGAACAAGGCGTTAATGAATTATTTGGCGAATATTTTAATTCATTAAATAAGAATATTGAAACCATCAAAAAGGATTTCAAGAAAAATATTACTTTTATCAACACTTCAATTATTAATTTATCTGATGAATTAAATAAAAGTATCATCGATGGGTTAGGACAACACCTCGAAAAATTTTCCAATATTTCAAAAGAATTCGAGTTAAATCTTAATGATAACCTTAAAGATAACGTAGAATTGTATGAGTCCTCCGCAAAAAATTTCCTAAATGAATTTTCTGAAGTCATGAAAACTAAACTGACAAATGCTCGTGCCGGTTTAAACAAGCTAAAAAATGAAATTTTAAGCAGAACAGAAGAAACTCAAAAACAATTCCAAGAGAAACTCATAAAATTAAATGATGAACTTAAGGATGTAATTAAATCACAAATAGAATTGGTAAATACCAATATTGTTCCAACACAAACTAGATTTTCTGAAGTCATCAATGGAGAAATAAAACATATTTTGGAGGATACCAGGTCATTTAACTCTGAATCTATTTCCTTCCTCCAAGATAGCCAAAACATGCTCAATGACCAAATCTCACTATTTAAGGACGGCATAGAAAACCTGGTCAAAAGAATTTTTAAGGAGATCGACTTACAGGCTTCCACCTCCCGGGAAAAACTCTCTAATTTAGAAGAAAACTTTAAAAAATTATATGAAAAAAGAATTCAAACCATTATTGACACTACCAAAAGGTTCGAGACTAAACTTCAAGAAGAATTTCAAAACCAATTCAATATCATATCCCAAATTGCGACAATAATTGAGGACAACTTGAACAAAAATATTACCGAACAGACGTCTAACTATAATTTACTGCTTGAAAATATTAAGTCTGCAATATCTGTAGAATTAACAAGAGAAATTACAAATTCAGAAGAACTGTTGTCCACTCTACTTACTGACTTTGATAAGACCCTAAATAAAAGCCTGGAATTTATAAAGTCAAATGTCAGCGAAATGATATCGAATATAACAAGTACAATTATTTCAATATCTGATGAAAATAGAAATTTAAACGAAACATATTCTCAAAAAATTGAAGAGTTAATCAAATCATACAACATCTCTTTTAACCAAAAAAATGAGTCCTTAATTAACGAAGTTGAAATAATCGGAAATACATATTCTGATAATACTATAAAAGATTTTCAAGACAAATTAACCGATTTCACCCAAAAATTAAGCAAAATTAAATCCGAATTTATTAGCACGATCGATAAAATGGAAAGCACCATCAAAAAAAGGATCAATACTCATGGTAAATTATTCAACAACGTCCTCATGAATATCAATAAAAATTTAACTGGAACTCTCGTGGAGTTAAAGAACAAATCTGCCACTTCTTTCTTGTCGCTAAAAGACACTTCCAATGCCAATTTTTCTGAATATATCTCCAATTTAAAAACAGGTGCAACAGAACTCTCTTCGTTATTCACAGACTCATTTAATACCCTCAGAAACAACATCAAGGAATTTATACGAACCCTCCAAAACCAGTCGATCTCCCTTTATAATGAGAATGTCGTGTCTGGAATTAAATTAATGAAAGATGTCCGAGATACTTTTGAATCTTCCATTGAATCTTCTTCTAGTAAGTTAAAGGAAGGTATTAAAGACCCTCAGTCTAAAATGGAAAATATATTGACTAAAAACGCCCAGAATATCGAAAAAATCCAAAAATTGTTTAGCGAGTCCGTCAAAAATTCCGTTCAGTGGATTACGGAAGAATACCAAAACTTGAACTCTAATTTAATAGAAGCCATCGATGAGTCGATAAAAAACCATGCCGACCAAAATCAACTCCTCCTAAATAATTCTAAGGAAAACATTGAAATAAGGATCAACGACCAAAAGCAAAATATCAATAATTTATTAATTGATATCCAAAAAAAGATCTCAAAATTTATTGAAGACCAAAAAAATGAACTTCAAAACAAAAAAGACATGTCCCAAGGTATTTTCACGACCATTACCTCTGAATTTCTTAAAGTGATATCTGACCAGGTGTCCAAAACTTCCAAAATTTTTATCGACCAAATCAACGAACTCCAAAAAGAAACATCCGACTCCGAGCTGTTGCTACGTTATGTCTGGCAAGAACTACAAAACAAACAAAAGCTAAGAGAAAGTGGCACCTGGGAATTGAAGACACTCAGCGCCGTTATTGAACATATCAAGGACATGATCTCTAGAACAACATCTTCCATAATCTTATTGATCCCCGACCCAAATAACATCCCTTTTGATGAATTAAATAAAATTAAACCCGCAATTGACGTTAGGTTATATACCAACCTCTCCGATACCTTAATAAAATCCGAAAAAGTCATAAAATTACTCGATAAAGACAATATCCTCATATTTAACATCAAAGAAAATTTCTACGGCGCGTTTAGAGACAAACAAGAAGTCTTAATCGCACCAGGCGAAGAAGACGATAAAGCTGTTAGCGGCATAATATCTGTCCAAGAAGGACACATCAACCTGTTTTTCAATATAATCGGCCCTATATACGACAGTAAAGCCGTTAAAATAAGTAAATGAAAAAATAAAATAAAAAATAAAAGATAATTAAATATTATTTATTATTTCTACTCATGAAATATTTGTATATTTCATTAAAGACAAAAACTGTGGACGAAACAGAAACAATAATAAGCCAGTCCACGCCATTTAGTGCCATACAATAAAAAACCGGCTGAGCAAATGGCACATAAACAACAAATAATTGTAGGAGTATTGAGGATAAAATTGCCACGTATAATGCCTTATTATGCGACTTTAACTTGAATACTGGCAGCTTTAACGAACGGCAGCTCATTACATTAAACATCTGAAACATCATCAAGGTGTTAAATGACATGGTTCTGGCGTAAGTAACATATGTGTCTAACGGATACCCATTAAAATTCAGGAGCCCAAAATAGAAAACAGAAAGAGTACCAACACACATTATTATTCCTATAATTGCCATGTGGACAGCTAACCTCCTGTTGATTATTTGCTCTTTTGGGTCTCTTGGTGGGCGCTGCATTATGTCTGGGTCTTTTGGTTCAACACTTAACGCAGTCGCCGGGAGGCCATCAGTTACTAAGTTAATCCAGAGTATCTGGACTGGGACAAGCGGAAGTGCGAGCGTATATTCTCCATGGATATACCCTTCAAAACCAATTAAAATGGCTATAAACAACGTCAATATCTCTCCGATATTACTTGACAACAGGTAAAATATAAATTTACGGATATTATCATATATCCCTCTCCCCTCCCTGACTGCATTAATGATCGTGGCAAAATTATCGTCCATTAAAGTCATATCCGCCGCTTCTTTAGTGACCTCCGTCCCTGATATGCCCATCGCTACTCCAATATCTGCAGCTTTTATCGCCGGCGAATCATTCACACCATCTCCCGTCATTGCAACTATGTTCCCTTTATTTTGAAGCGCGACACACACCTTCACCTTGTGTTCCGGAGAAACCCTGGCAAAAACTTTTACCCGTTCGACTATGTCATTAAACTGTTCGTCGCTCATCTGGTCAATTTCACTACCAGTCAAGGCTATATCGCCCTCTTCTATCATCCCCAATTCGTTAGCAATAGCTTTTGCGGTCAACTTGTGGTCTCCAGTAATTATGACCGCCTTCATACCGGCTGACCGACACTCTTCTAATGCAAGTTTCGATTCCTTTCTTGGGGGGTCGATCATCCCCACCAGACCAACAAATATCAGGTCTTTTTCTATATGTTCGGAGTCCACTTCATCCACATTGTATTTATTCGGGTCAATTTCTCTATAGGCAAGGGCTAGATTTCTAAGGGCTTTTCTGGTCAAATCTTCGTTAATTTTTAAGATTTCATCTCTTTTTTCGTCTGTTAATGGGCTGACCGTATTATTTTCAAGGATCCTCGTGCACCGCTTGATAATATTTTCTGGAGCGCCCTTGACAAATGCATAAAACTTGTTATCAGCATATTTATGGATCGTAGACATCATTTTTCTTGAGGAGTCAAATGGGATCACATTAATTCTTGGATATTCTGTTAAAATATCCTTTTTCCACATATTGATCTTACCGGCTAATACTAACAATGAAGCTTCTGTTGGGTCCCCAAATATTTCCCAAATTTTCTCATCTTCATTATATATTAGTTCTGCATCATTACATAATATACCTATTTTACATAACATTTTCAAATGTGGGTCTTCTTTGAGGTCAATTACGTTTCCATTAATTTCGAACTCTCCTACTGGTGTATATCCAATTCCCTTAACTGAATATAATTTATTGTTTAAGTATATGTTTCTAATCGTCATTTCGTTTTGGGTAATTGTACCGGTCTTATCCGAGCAAATAACTGTAGCGCACCCCAAAGTTTCTACGGCAGATAACTTCCTTACAAGTGCATTTTTACTGACCATTCGGGAGACTCCAAGGCTGAGCGTAACTATTACAACAGTTGCTAGTCCTTCTGGTACTGCAGCTACCGCAAGTCCTACTGCAGCTAAAAATAATTGTTCAATATCACCAAAAGTTAATGTGGCTGGATATTTATTAATAAATGTCCTGAAAATCCCCACTGAAAAAACTATTATACATATTACTACAATTAATATCGTTAGCCACCTTCCAAATTGTGCCAATTTTTTCTGGAGCGGGGTGGTTTTTTCTTCAGCCGTCTGGATCATTTCAGCAATTTTGCCCATCTCTGTGTTCATCCCCGTACCAAAAACTATTCCTTCGCCCATCCCGTATGTCACAATGGTGCCGGAAAATGCTATGTTCTTTTGGTCTGCTAATGGTAAATTTGGTTCTTTAATTGGTATGTCTGTTTTTGTGACCGAAACTGATTCACCTGTTAACATAGACTCGTCAATTTTTAGGTTCATAGCTTTGATAAGTCTTACATCTGCAACTACTTTATCTCCGGTCTGTAGGATCATATAATCACCAGGGACTACTTCTTTAGAAGTTATTCTCACCATTTTCCCGTCTCTAACTACAGTTGCTTCGGGTGCAGATAGTTTTTTTAAAGCATCTAGTGCTTTTTCGGACTTATATTCTTGTCTGACACCTATTAGCCCATTTGCAATCAAAATTCCGAGGATGACCATCGCGTCAATAAGACTTTCATAATCCGTAAACCCGGACATTATATATAAAAATAATGAAATCACAGTGGCTACAATTAAAAGGATCGTTAAAATGTCTTTAAATTGGCCCAAAAACATCTTAAAAATTGATCGTCTCTTTTTTTCTGCGAGGACATTTAGCCCATATTTTTCCAGTCTTAATTCTACATCGTCTGAATTAAGTCCTTTTTCAGAAGTATTAAGTTTTTTATAAACTTCATCTTTTGTTAACTGGTAATAGTAATCATTTTTAATCTCATTGGCATCATGCATTAATAAACACCTTAAAGAAAGATACCATATTTTTTAAAAATCTCATTGAGCAATTTAAAAATTTATTTGTTAATAATGTATAGTTTTTATTATTAAATTTTTTATCTCAATTCCTTTTTATTTGTAATTTAATTCCTTTTTATTATAAGTTTAATTTTTTACTTTAATTTATTTTGGTTATATTAAAAACAAAAATACTAAAAATAATTCGTTATATTATTATTAAATAATAAAAAATGAGTTTATATGAAATAAAGACCTACAAATTATTTCTAATAATATTTTTTTAATCTCCCATTGGTATTAATATCTATATTATAAATTAAATTATTTACATAAATAACCTTAAAAATATTGAAAAAATATAGTTATGTTATCTAATATAACAAGCAATCCGAATATTTGTTTCCTAAAAAATACCAAAAAATTCCAATTTCATTTTAAGATTTAATTAAAAAATTCTACGATTTTAGTTTATTTTCATCATATTTTTTCAATTTTAATAGGAAACTTTGAAAAAAATTTGAATTCGTCATTTAATCCCTTAAAATCTATTTATCTTCAATATCGGTAATTTATAATTTTCAGTTTTTTTTACTCTACTCCAAATTTGTAATTTGATCAAAGGCTAAAAAAAATTTGAAAAATGTATTTAAAATTTAAAAAATTCGCTATAATTGAATATAAATTTGACCTTAAAATTTCTTTATTCTTTATTATAAACAAGTTTTATTTTGCTATTTTAAATTCATCTTCTTTTATTTTTTTTATATAATTCAGACGTCTGATATTTTTTATTATTATTTGTATAATTCTAATTTCGCTTGATTTTCGATATATAATGTTAGCCCCATATTATTAAAAGTTTGGTTATTTCATTCATCATGAAATATCGGTAAAATATCCATATATTACATTTTTCACTTATTTTTAAAGTTTTTTCAATTAAATTTTGCTTTATTTCATTTATCTTCTTGTATAGATCTTCTTTTCTATCAAATCATTTTCGTTATATCATCTCATTTGGTCGATGCATCGAACTTTAATTAAATAATATTATAAATTATAATTTACTATTATACAGTTAATGATTTATGAAATTAATTAGCTAATAAAAAGACAAAATTTATTTCTAAAAAATATAAAAGTGATTAAACCTATATTCTTATAAATAGTAAGGTGATTTTTTTTAGTAGAAATAATATAGTAAGGAAGCAATATATTTGATGGAAAATTGGATAGAGATTAATAATAAAATAAACCTAAAAGTATTAGTATTGAATAAGAATTTAATTGAAAATAATATTAAAGGGTTTATCTTACCTTTAGATCTTATAGCTCGAGAAGATCAAGATAGTATTTTAGAGCTAGTTTATAGTTTTGGGAAAAAAATATTAATAGATAGCGATTCTTGGAAATTGATTGATCAAGAATTTGTTTCTAAAATCGAAGAGAAATATAATGAATCTATTAGTGAAGAAAAAGAACTATCAACTAAAGTTAAGACCTTTTTTGAGGCATTAGGAAAAAATACATGTTTAGAAGGAATTATCGAAACAATACTTTTTAATGAAAATTTTGATATAATTGAAAATTGGTTGAATTATCAAAATAATATAGATGTTTTTATGAGAGAAAATTTAGGAAGAGTCCATAGGGATATTACAGGATATTTGTTAATCGGTAATAATAAAAAGCATATACATACCGAACTCGAAGCATTTACACTACCTTATATCCCGATAATATTAGAAAATGATACAGAAAACTTTAAAAATAGTATTGATTGTAATATTAAAATATTAGAAAATGCACCTTCTAAATTTAAAAATAAGTTATGCATTCCCTTAATATCTACTAATATAAATTCTTGGAAAAATCAAAAAATTTATGATTTACTCTCTTTAATTGATTCTAAATTTAAAAAAGTCTGGATATGGTTTATTGATTTCTCAGAATTTAATGCTAAAATGAATGATATTAATAAGTTAAATGAAGTTGTTAATTCTTTTATTAATTTCAAAAATCTGAAATTTTATTTAAGATATGGAGGTATTTTTATAAACAGGCTTATTCCCGAAATTTTTAGGAATTGCTGTGTAAAAGTGGATGGATGGGCTCAACATAACTTTATATTAAACTATGGAAGAAGAACTAGGCATATTTATCATCCGCAATATGGAACTTTTGTATCTGAGTTCCAATTATTAAGAAATAATGAGCTATTTAATTCATTTAATTGTAGTTGTAAGGCATGTAATGAGATAAAAGAAAAAGTTAATTTAACAATACCTGAATTATTAAAAAAAAGAAGTGAAATTAGAATTAGACAAAAGAAAGGAGAAAAAATTTCAATGGGTATAAAAACTCTTGGACTATCAGATAGTAGTCAAACTAAAAAAATAAAGGAACATTGTTTAATAAAATGGATTGAAATTCAAAATTTATCCGATGATTTATTTATTGAAAAACTTGAAAATTGGAAAGGTTCTGCACCGAAAATCTGGAAAAAATTCTTAAGGAGGGATTAATTATTAAGATTAGTTTAAACGATCATATAAATATCAAAAATTTCTCCAAAAGAGATTTTATTTTATCAATTTTTTTAGGATTAGACGGATATATATTAGATATTCAATTAACTAAATTTATTGATTTTCTCCTTACAGTTTTAGATTTTGGAAAAATAATTAATCCAGATGAGATAAAATCATTAAAACCACATTATTATGGTCAGTACGCAGCATGGATACAAGATATTACTCAAGAATTGGCCTCTATTGGTTTTATTAAAATGCAAACACAATTCAGTAGGGATGATTTAAATGAATATACGATAAGCTCTATTGATAAAAATGTTAATAAACAATTATACGAGACATTTTCAAATATTTATGAGCAATTAGCAAAAAGTAAGAATTTATCAATTAATAAATGGACAGATTTTTTAAAGTTAAAAGAATTATTATTAAGAAATATAAATTGGAAAGAATTAACTGGATTATTATATATTCTCAATCCAAAAGGAGCATCAAAATCTCTTATAAAAGAAAAAATTCTTCAAGAAGTAGATAACAATAAATTTATCTCACTATTGAGAACTTTATTTATTATATTGCCGGATTCTGCTGCTCTTTCTGCATTTTCAAGTGAAACACAAATTAATCAGATATGTAAATATATTTATCCAACTGATAATGAATTTATAACTAAAGGCAAAATAAATTGGATGAGAAAAATTACTAATGAAATGTCTAATTTTATAGAAAATAGAAATTATAAAAAATTATATTTCGAAATCTTACAAGCATCTATAAATTATGCAGATTATAGCTATATGGCTAAAAATATAGCTTTAGAACAATATTGGAGTCATATTGAATTATTATTAAAGTATAATAAAAATAGGGAAATTCCATTATCTCTCATTAAAAAAATACATATGCATGCAATTTTTCAAACAAATGAAAAAAATGAGGCTATTAAGAAAAATTTACTTGAAATTATAAAAGATTTTAACAAAAATTTATTGTATATTACGCCTCTTAGATAATTACTAAGAAGGGTTAAATAATAATTTTAATACATTAATAATTTTAATACATATTTATAAAAAATATTAAAAATCATGAAAAAATTTGGAAAATTAAAAAATGATATTATTTGATACTGATGTGGTTATAATAAGATATTGGGGTACCAAAAAAGAACGAGATTTTATCGATTCTTTAATAAAAGATTGTAGAAATAGAACAGAAGAAATAGGCATTACAACTTTTATTAAAGGTGAATTATACAGAACAATGCTTGATGCTCTTGTTTTTTCTTACAACATTTTTTTAAAAAAATTGGAAGATGTTAATGATGAGAATAATTTGAATTTAAAAAACTATATACAACATTTTAAAGACATTTTAAATAGATTATTACCCATCAAGAGAACAAGAAGAAAAGAACGTATAAAAAATATTGTTCAAAATATGATTCTTGAAAGTTTAGAAAATCTCATTACCGATATTTCTTCAGGTAGATCAATCAGAAATCCTTTAAGAACTATTTTACTTCATTTATATACATATATATCCAATTTCGACGCAATTTTTATTGATCCAATTTTTAATATCAGAAAGAGTAAGATCGATTGTCAATGGGCTAATTTTGATCTAAGTGGATATGTCAATCATATAAATGCCCCAATTAAAAATATTGGATATGGTTGCTCAAGATTTATGTGTAAAGAAAAAAAAATTATTGTTCATTGGTTTAAAGATCATAAAAATATAATTAAAGATATTATTAATTTGTATGAAGATTTTGATTCTCCAATAATTAAACCAAGTTGGATTGGTTCATTAATTATTTTGAATTCTAATTTAAATAGAACACCCCCATGCCAAAATAACATTTATAAATTATGTAGGGATATTGGTGATTTTTTCTTAATTACAGATTCAAGTTCAAGCGATAAAATTTTATCATCAAATTATAATGATTATGAAAGTGTTTGTAAATATTTAAATATTCAATTTATTAAATTAAAAAGGGATATTTTCAAATAGAAATTTAGAAATTGAAAATTAATAATAATATTCTATAATATTCTATTTTCTATAAAGTTTTACTCAATATTAAGAATGAAATTTATTTTTAATTCTCTTTCCTTTCCGATTTTCAATTTTTTAATCATTTATATAAATAAATTTAATTTATTTTCTTATCTCATTTATTGGGTATTATACATTTATATTCATAACTTTCTTAAAATCATTCAATTCCTTTTTTATTGAATTTCTAAAATTATTTTGATTCTCTATTCTCTTTATAATAACTCTTTACTACTCAAATTTTTTTCTCTTCATTTATCACTCATTTTATTTATTTTTATTACTACTCCTCGTTATATTTCCCCTAATTTATCGACACCCTTTTTTATTATTTGTTATTTACATTCAACCTATAATTATATCACTCTCTTAGAAATAAATTATTTAAAAAGTGAAAAGTATCAGAATTATTTAATCATTAGACCTGCGATATACTACTAGAATTCATATATAATATTGCTGAAAATGAAGAATCATTACCAGAATATGAAAGATTTGCGGGCTAGTGTTATTAAAAATCTCAATCTATATGATGAGTTTCATGAAAATATGTTTGACAATCTCAAAGAAATATCAAAAGAGCATGATGGTGCTAAAATCGCTTATTTTGTAGGGTATACATTTTCATATAGAAAAAGACCAATCGCAATTTCTACTATTAAATAATTAAATTATTTCGGAATTAAACATTCATTATTAGGGACTGAAGAATGGTGCTGTGGTAGTCCATTATTTATGACGGAACAAAAAAAGAAGGTATTAACTAAATGCGCCATAATTTAGATGTGATTGAAAAATTTGAAAAAATTATTTTTTCATATGCAGACTGTTATCGCACTTTTAAATTAATATCTCCAAAATTTGAAGAGTATAATTTTGAAGTACTTCATATTACTGAATTTCTATTAAAATATGTTAAAGAAATTTAGAAAAAAAAAGAAAAAATTAAATAAAATTATCACATATTACGATCCATACCATTTAGTGAGATATTTTTAGGTATCTGAAGCACCACACAAAATAATTGAAATAACAGCAAGTGGAAATTTTATGGAAATGGATCAAATAAAACAGAATGCTTGGTGTTGTGATGCATGAGTGGTGTCCAATCAGCTTATAATGATTTTGCGAACTAAACAGCATGATAACAATTGATTGAAACAAAATCAATAAAATCAGAAATACTTTTTAAGTGTATGCCTCTTTAGTGAAAAAAATAGGATGTAAAATCCGATGAAATTAAAAATTTGGAAATTTATGATATTACTGAATATTTGGAGTGAGTATTGTTAAATGAGTGATCTATTCCCAGAATTAGATAATAAAAAAGAGATATATAAAGATTAGAAGAAATTGTAGGAAAAGAATATGTTTCTGATGAACTTGAAATTTTAATATGCTATAATAGTGACCAAAACCTAATAGGAAATTTGGAAAGAAAGGCACTAGTTTTTGTGGTATTGTCAGAAAATTCGAAACAGATTCAAAAATTTATCAAATTAGCAAATGAATTAAAACTTCCTATTTTCATCTAAAATACTGGTGTTAACTTATTTCCGCTTCTTCTATTCCAAATAAACGTGGAATATTGTTCCATCTCCAACGACCGAATAAAATATTTAAAATAGATATTGAAAATTGCAATAATCCAACTTTTTATTAGCATTCAAAAAATATTGGATTAATGCATGATTTATAATTAAAATATTTATTTTATTCTCTCCATAAAATGCTTTAGCCGTTAAAATTAAGTCGCTTTTAGTTGGAAGTATAATATAACAAAATATGTGTTTAATTGTAAATTGAAATAATGAGTGGTTAAATATCCCTTAATTTTTTTTAGTTTAACCCATTACAAGGTCTGCAATATCGACACCAGCAATATCCGAGATTTTTATTAAGAGGTCTAAAATTGTATCGATAGGCAATGTCCAATTTTCAGTTTTTTGAGAATTGATTATTATTTTGAGGTTTTCAGATTCTTCCTTAATTAGTCCCCGGTCTGGCTCGATAACTTCATGTGCAAGCTCCATTGAATGAGATTTCATAACTTTTTTGGCCTTATTCATTAAATTAAAAATCATAGAAGACAGCTTGGACAACTTGGTCTTGACATTGTCAGGTAATTTTATGTTATTAGCTGCAATTACATTTTTATATATTCTACTGATCTCTACTATGTGGTCTCCTGCATTTTCAATTGCTTTTGCGATGACCCTATAGTCTAAGCACTCTAGTGGTGTGATTTTACTATATTTGGCTATGATTGCGTCTTGGATTGACGACCTTAGCTGCCTCACGCATAAAAAATATAACCTGTCGACTTCATCGTCTCTGTCGCCCACATTTTTAGCCAATTCGACGTCATTTGTAATTATTGCGTGTACTGCATCTTTTAACATCTGGGAAACAATTAAAAAAATTCTATCAATCGTTTTTTCAACAGGTAATGCTATGGGTGAAATTAGACATTGAACTTTTATTACTTTAGAGCTTTCCTCGACAATTTCTATGCCTATAAGTCTCTGTGTAATTTTCTTGATTTCTTCTCGCTGGTCTCGAGAGATATTCTGGTCTGATTCTATATTGATCAAGTCATAGCCATATAAATATTTGGCGAGAATTTCTCTGCTTAGATCAAAACCTTTATCGTCAATAATTTTAATAGTTATTTCCTTAATCCTATCTGTTTCTACGTATTGCGGGTTTATGACCAGGCTACCTTCGTAAATATCGCTCTCAAAAATTGCAACTTGGTCTCCTGCGTCCAATTTAATTTTTTTTACCCACTGTTTTGGAAGGCTGATAAGATAGGTACAACCACCAGTGAGCTGGATTTTTCTTACTTCAAAAATCTTCTCATTTTTGTTGGCATTTGACCTCTTATATTTTATTTCTTCATCCATACATATACAGTCCAATTGTTTTAGTGGTGATGAATTCTTATTTTAAAGATTATATAAATTTTTTATCATTAAATAAATTATAATTAATTTATAGAAATTATTGTTAATTATAAATATTAATGAAAATTTATTTATATTTTGGAAATTTGTAATTGTCAAAAATTGATTAGGACCGTTTTATCCATTCTAACGGTATTATTAAAAGAGCGTTGAAAAAACAGGCATAAAATAGCTTCAAAAAATATGAACAATAAAATTAACCGTCTTTAGACAGTGGACGAATTCTTATTGATCGACTAGAAATATTTAACAATGTTGTTTTTTCTATGTTTTTTAGATATTAAAGAGAAATTGAACATATTTTTAAAAATTTCATGGAAATAATATTTTTTAAGAAAAACAAAAATTTCAGACATGTAAATAAAAATATATAAAAAATATTTGAGATAATAAAAATTACAAATTTAAATTTAATTTAGGTTTTAAATATGAGTGAAACAAAATCTTTAAAAAGGATCAAAGGCAAATTAGCATTGTCTGTTCTTTTTTCAATTGCATTAACCTTTTTTACATGTTATTTGTTAGTTGCGCTGGGGAGTTGGTTTATATTTTCTACACTTGATTTTATAAATATTTTAATAATTGCTTCAATATACGCTGGAATACAGATATTACTACAATTTATTCTTGCTCCATGGTCTATACAGTCACATTTTGGAAATAAACTTAGATTCATAACTCAAGGGGAGAACCCACAAGTTTGGGACATGGTGGATAAAATGGCCCAACAGGCAAAAGTGAAGTTTTCAAAAATTGGTATTCTACAAACCGATGAATTAAATGCATTTGTATATTGGGGACTTGGTGATGGAAATACAATCGTTTTTACAGAAGGTTTGATAAATAGGTTAGACACCGAAGAACTACATGGTGTTTGTGGGCATGAAATTGGGCATGTAAAACATGGCGATCTAAAGGCAATGATTTTTCTTTCAACGATCCCGATATTCATACATACTTTTTATAGCTTTTCACAATCGACAGGTAAATATAAGAAAGATTCCTTATCTTGGCTTTTGATAATTTTGGTCTTTTTTGTAGCTCTTATTGTCAATACATATTTGTCTCTATATATAAGTCGGCTACGGGAGTATAATGCAGATGCCAATTCAACTCAAATGATGAAAAGTCCGGTTCCAATTGCTGCAGCTTTAGCTAAAATAACCTATAAAAATATTGGAAAAGGAAATAAGTTACTTGCAACAAGAAAGGAGATAAATTCTTTGTGTATTATTGATCCTCACAGCGTTGCAAGACAGACTAATGATCTAGCCAAGACTATCAACTCAATTCATGAGATAGCAGATCAAATCGACGACCCAGACATCGACCAAAACGAACTAGAAAAAGAAATGGAGAAGGAAAAGAAAAGTGGAAATGAACTTGAACGGACTCATCCTTTAACTGTAAATCGAATTCAATTTGTGGTGGAACTATCCAAAGAAGCTGGATATATTTAATTCTTTTTCTTTTTTTTTAAAAAAAACATATCGGCTTAAAATTTATCAGAATAACGAACCTAGCCATGAATAGGAAATATTTGAAAAGTAGACCAAATAAAACATAAAAAATAATATGCTTACCACAAAACCGGCATAAATTATGATAAAAATTAAAGTTTTCTGCCAATTTAATTTGAGTGCAAGTTGTATTCCCTTTCCAAGATAGGTTATATGCGCGCAGATTGTAAAACATAAAATTGTAACATAAAAATAAGTTAGATAGTGAAGTTGATAGTGGCCATTAAAAATGAAAATAAAAGGAAGTTGGGTCAATAATAGTAAAAAAGGGGAAAGACTATAAAAGTAATAATTTAATACCATAAGCTTTTTCTTTTTACCTTTATTTGTTATTATTTGTCTAAAGAAATTGATAATTAATATTCCTAAAATCGAGAAACTTGCAAATATTACCATTATTACAAAAAATATTCCAATTAATTCTAAAGATGGAATCCCACTTAGCTGAATAAAAAAGATATTTCTCCAGATAGTCGGGATAAATAATAAGAAATAAAAAATTAGTGAATAATACAAGATAATTCCAGGGAAAATAATTGAAAACCGGGTCGGACGATTATTTATATTTTTAAATGTTAAATTTGTATTAATAAATATTCCATAAATCCTTGTAATTATATTATCTTCATTCAAATATTACCATCCCAAAATTTTAAATAATTTATATGTTTTCATAAAAAGTCCTTGTCCCCAAGAAATTGCTCTCGTATATATCGGTGCATTATAGCTATTGTATCCAGTCCCTCCAGAGACACCTCTTACTATGCCTACATCATTTACTTTATTGAGTACAGCATTAAATGCCTTAATTGCAACTGATTTATTACCATTATCTTCGATCCAGCTCTTATTTACTGCAAGAGCAATACTATATGCAAAAAGTTCTGTGCAACTAGTTTCTAATGGTGTGGACGTATCGTTTATAATTGTATGCCACAGGCCAGAAGGGTCTTGGCGGCTTGATATTGCAGGAATAATGTTCTGGAGAAGTTTAACCAGATCCGTATAATTTGGGTGCGATTTGGGGATTATATCTAAGAGGTCAACAATAGTAGAGGTCATCCATCCGATTCCTCTACTCCATAAGTTTGGGTCATCATTGACTCCATTCCAAGTCCATATGTGTGAATATAAATGGGTATTTTCATCCCGTAAATATTTTTCATGTATGAAAACTTGTTCTATAGCTTTATCAATCAAGCTATTATTACTGGTGATAATGCCCAGTTCTGCTAGAAATGGGCTAACCATATAAAGTGTGTCAATCCATAGTTCCAAATTAGACATTCTATGCGAAATTCCGCCCTCTGCGGTCTTGGGCGGTTTATTTAATAGATATTCCATATTTCTTTTGGCCCCATCTAAATAAAAAATATCATTCGTGATTTTATAAAAATATAGAACTGAAATACCAATTGCACTGGAATCACCAACGGTAGTTTCTCCGTGGGAAAATACTCCATCTTTTGTCTGGGTAAAAATAGATTGATCTATCCAATATTTAACAAAAGCGAGATATTTTTGGTCTTTCGTAATATTATATGCGTCTATCAATCCTGCCATCATTATCCCTTTTCCCCACGTGCCAAATGAGAAATCCATCTCTTTCATTGTATAATCCGCGACTCTTATTAACGTATCCTCCTGTCTTATTTGAAAATATGAAATAGTCCCAATTATTAGTGGAAAAATGACCAGAAATAAAATTATAGAAGTCCAAAATTTTTTCCATCCGCTACTTAATTTCATATGCTTACCATGACCAAATCAAATTAATTTATTGATTAAATTAAAAATATTCCTTGAAATTATAAAAGATATGAGTTATTCAATAAATTAAATTTTTTTATTTCCTCTGCTCAAATCTATTATTATTTTTCCATTCTCGATAAATTCTATTTGAACTATCATATAGTTTGGTTCTGATTTAATAATTTCGCAATTACAATTAATTGCTTCATTTTCTGAGCCGTATGGATAAAGGCGAGTGGGTGTGTAGATAAAAATATTTTCTTTATTGTGTCCCTTAAACTTTAACTCAATATTCAGTTTCTTAGAATTTTCATCAAATTGAAAAGAAGAGATTTCAGCTTTACCTTGAAGAAAATGCAGTCCTGAACCTACTAATTGTGGGAAATCTTTAACTTCACAAATTCTTACTAAAAAACAAGCATGTTTTTTTAATGAGGGGAGTTCAAATTTATCTTCAAAAATCCCAAGATATTTTTCACTCCAAAATTCGTAAACGTGGTATTTTTTATTTATATCGAGTTTTAAATCGGAAAAATTTATTATTAAATTGTTTATAGGCTTGTCTTTCCAATTGAAGATTCCCACAATATACCACTTATCAAAATCTGTTTTTACCTCTCTCATAAAGAATTTAGGTAAAGTTAACTCGGGCCGAATATTTTCGGCTTCAAAAAGGTCAGGTGAAAAAGAGTTTATATTATCGATAGGAATAAACTTCTTAATTAATTTAAATCTATCTGGCTCTAGAACTGTTAAATTATCACTTATCATATAAATACCGTTGCTTAAACCAATTAATGTAATTTGAGTCCGAACTTCATCTAAAGTTAATTTACTTCCTTTGTTTCTAACCATTAGGCAGTCCGGGTCGTTTATCCACCATTTATTATGTAAGAATGAAAGTAAAATATCATTTGTCAATGCAGGTAATAACCCCAAACTTGGTGGTAATTTAATTATTTTTTCTAAGAATTTTGAGGCAGTGGATTCCCAAATGTGTGCGGTATCGCAGCTAACTCTCATCCCATTTACAATTCCGATTGATGGACCTAACGGCGCACCACATCCTAAGATGAATACATTATCTCCAACAGCATCTCGTATTATTTGGATACCTTTTCGATAAGCTTGTGCCCGGGTTACTCGTTCGTATCTGATACCTTCTAGTGCTGCAGCATAAATAAAATCAATTTTTATATATTGAAATCCCCACTCATTTACTATTTTTGAGAACAGTTGGTGGAGCCATGCTTGGACTTGGGGGTGAGTGGTATCAAGGACATACAGAGAAGACACTAAACCTTTTATTGATTTTAATCTTAATATACTCCCACCATAAAGATTCGGGTTAAACCCACCGGAAATTGGCCTGCCTTTACTATTTCTAACAACCCAATCTGGGTGCTCTTTATAAAGTTTTGATATTGGTGAAACTAAAAAAGGTGCTATCCAGATCCCAGGTATTAACCCAATCTCTTTTATTTTATCTGCAAGATATTTCATTCCATTCGAGAATTTTTTATTTGCTGGTTCGGGCCAATCTCCACACACAATTTCATAACCGTCGTCTAATTGAAAATATTCAATTGGTATTTCAGATTTATGTGATTTAATGCTTTTAATGTTTTTAATGCAGTCCTCTTCTGAAATATTCTGGTAATAATTATACCAGGTACTAAAACCTGTCGGGACATGATCCCATTTTTTTGCGTCAGAAATAATACTAACAAGATCTGTATATGAATTTAAACTTGAAATTTCGTCATCTGAAAATAAAATATATAAGTTTTCCGATTTTATTGTTTCTCCATTCTTAATAATAATCCCATCAGCTTGTGATCGGGCTTTAATTGATTTTAATTTCCGATTTTCAAGATCAAAATCCAATAATATTTGGGACAATTGGTTCTTGAAAGTTAAAAAGCCAATTAATAAATTTTTTTTAGTGGCTGCATTTTTTATAACTGTGAAATAGTTGCTCCTTATTTGTCCTGCAGGTACAGGTTCATTATATAAATTATAAATCGGAAATCTCGCCCAACCTATGTTTGGTAATCTGAATTTGCTCGAATAATTTACTATTCCAGAATTAGACCAAGATTGATAACCAATTTTAAATATTTTCCAATCTTCTACTTTTCCAAATTCAAGTTGTGCACCAGTTTTCCCTTTAATAATCAAAAAAGGATAAAAATCCGATATTATTATATTTTCTCCATTATTTATAAGTCTTAAAACAAATTTAATCCCTGGGTCATTATCGTAAATTGAAATTTCAAGTGATAAAATTATTTGAAATTCGACATTAAATTGTTTTATAGTAATTTTCTTACCTTTTCCTATCTCATCTTGGACATCTTCTATCTCAAATGTCCTTTTATAATCTTCAGTTAAATCAAGTCGTTTAGTATTTGGTTCTTTACTGGTCTGTTTTTGTGTTTTTTTATCGGTTTGGTCAATTATAATATAACTGGTCGCATTTTTAAAATAATAGGTTTTTGTCTTATTATCATATAAAGAAAATATGCCCAATTCAAGATTAGTTTCTAATCGTTCCCATTCATTTTCCATAAAAATTGAACCATTTTTCTGAGATAATAATACCATTAGAGAAATTATTTTGTTTTTTTAATAAAAATCTTTGTCCGTTTTATAAATGAAATCGGCACCAAATTAATTTTTAAATTGTTTGGACCTAATCAAGCGGTGATATTTAATTGCAAATCGGTGGACTTCATCGCGAATTCTTTTAATAAGGAGTAGTGCTGGGGAAGATTCGGGTAAATTTATCTTTTTAATTTGTTCATTTTCATAAAAATAGATATTATCAAATTTTTTAGCAATAGCAATTGTATTAATTTTTATTTTAAGGTCTGTTAATTCTTTAATAACACTACTTAACTGCGTTTTTCCTCCATCAATTATAATTAAGTTTGGGAGCTCTTTGTTCTCTTTTAAAAGTCTTGAATACCTTCTATGGACAACTTCTCGCATCATAAGGACGTCATTTTGTCTATTTTTTATTGTTTTTATCCGGAATCTTCGGTAGTTATTTTTATCTGGATAGCCGTTATGGAAATATACCATTGCACCTACGGCAAATTCAGTTCCAATATTTGAAATATCAAAAGCCTCAATAGAAACGGGAATTTCTGGCAGATTAAAGCATTTTTGAATTTCTTTAAGGCTATTTTTTATGTAATATTGTGGGATATATACCTGATAATTCTCAATTGTTTTATTTAACGCTTTAATTTGGTCTCTTAATTTTGCAGCTTCTTCAAATTTTAGTTCTTGCGAATATTTTTCCATTAATTCTGTTTTTTCATCGATGATTCTTTGTTTATTTTTACCGCCCAAAAACTCTTTTACTTCCTTAATATTATTTAAATATGATTTAAGTGGGACATTTCCGTCTTCGCAAGGTGCTGAGCACAACCCAATTTGAAATTTATAACATTTTCTTTTCGGAAATTTCTTATATTTACAACTAGCAATTTTCCAGACTTGTTGTATAAAATTTATTGTCTCTTTCACTGCTTTTACGCTTACAAATGGTCCATAATATGTCCCTCCAGTTTTCTTTTCCTTTAATTTTCGTTCATAGAAAATTCGGGGATATTTTTCATTTGTAATAACAATATATGGATATGAAGAATCATCCTTCTGTCTAATATTATATAATGGACTATATTCTCGTATCAACTTAGCTTCCAATAGTAATGCATCAATTTCAGAGTTAGTTACTTTGTACTCTACAATAATTTCTTTAGAATTTAAAATTTCATCCTTAAGATAAATATTTGAAGATGACTTAAAGTGGTCCTTTACTCTTTTTCTAATATCTGCAGCCTTTCCTATATATAATATCCTCCCATCTTTATTTTTAAAAAAATAAACTCCTGGCTTGTCTGGGAGGTTTTCAAGTAATTGATCCATATTTTTAATTAGACCTTCTAAAATGATGTTTATTGCAACTTTTTATTAATAAATTCCTTATAACCTTAATCTTTAAAGATTACATAAATTTAGTTGCACCGTCATGCCTCTTTTATTAATATCCAAAACAAAATAAGGTAATGACGGCATAGTTTGACGCGTTTCAATATTAAACTTATTGGACATTTAATTAATTGTTTATTCATTAATTAGCTTTGTAGTTACCCAGATACAATCTTCGAGTACCAGTCCAGTTCTTTTTTTCATTATATTATATTGTTTTCTTAACTTTTTAAAATATTTGGTACCATAAAGTGCTATTCCTTCTTCCATAGCAAAGAGTGCTGTCAGATGTCTTTTTTCAATCATATTTTTAAATTCTTCATCGGTATAACCAAAAGGTTCAATTGGTGTCAAATTACCTATTAAGTCCATCAGTAATTTAAGTCTTTTTAGAGAATTTTTAGGAAATGAATTAGAAATAATGACCAAATCAATATCACTACGCTCGTTATAATCCCCTCTTGCTACAGACCCAAAAAGAATTATACATAATGGCTCTAAATTTTTTTTGATAGTTTCTATATATTTCGAGATTTTACAAAAACCTTTGCCCGGCAAAAATATATAAATAAATAAATAAATAAATTTCTTTCTCCGACTAAATTAAAAAAGATTTTTCTATATCAAACTATTATTTTTATTTAATCATAATATGAGATGATTTTAAAAATGTATTATAAATATAAATATTATTAT
>SUPR01000035.1 GCA_005191425.1 Candidatus Helarchaeota ASGARD archaeon Hel_GB_B | reverse complement strand
TAACAAAAAAATTAATATATACCAGTCTGATTTATATATAAATTCTCAGATAACTTGATGTGTCGAACTTTAGTTAATTAAGATAAATTTTTATAGTATACCAATAAATTCCACGTTAATTACCCCATTAGGTTCTAAAAAATATTTTATAACTTGTCATTATTTTTCATACGTCTCCATTTATTATTTACAAAACTATTTAACTAAATAATTAATAAATATATATGATAAAATTATTTATGAGGCAAAGAATATGACGAAGAAACTTATATGCCCAAAATGTAAAGGGTCCCAAAAAATGTCAATCATAAAAGCAATACCTAAAAGAGATAGTTTAATATTAGCGATGAGATGTCCTATTTGTAAATCTACTAAAAAGGTATCTTTAAGTTTTAGTAATAAACAAGATTGGATTGAAGATGTTAGGGAGTCCTTCTTTATGTGTGATTTATGTGGGGCAATAAATAAAGATAGTTTAACTGGTTTTTCCCACTATTTACCACCACCTCAAGCTTATTGGTATTATTATGGAAGACGTAAAAAAATAATATTTCGATGTAATAATTGCGATAGAGCAAGGGTAAAGGTAACCAGCGTGGATTTTTGGAGCGATTTAGAACCATTTATTTATGAAACAAAAGAAAGAGACATAAAAACTAAGGAAGATGAAATAATTAAAGATCTAAAATGCCCAAAATGTGGGAACAAAATTTTAAAAACCGATAAAATTTGTCCTAACTGTGGTTTAGAGTTAATTTGTGATAAATGTGGTGCACCAATAGTCCCCGGAGCTAAATTTTGTTCTAATTGTGGTGAAAAAGTAAAAACTTTTAATATTAAAGAAAAAAAATTAAAAAAAGAGAAAATTTGCCCAGCATGCCATGAAAAAGTTTCCGAAGGACAGATATTTTGTAGCAGGTGTGGCCAAGAATTGATTTGTGATAAATGTGGAGCTGAATTGCTAGAAGGAGCTTATTATTGTCATAATTGCGGAGATCCAGTGAAAATGGGAGAATTGGATTAATCAAATTTTTTTATAATCAAATTTTTAAGAAATTTTTTATTTTTTATTAGTTTTATTGGAAAATACCAAGCTAAAGATAGAAGGACACAGAGAATAATCGGTATAAACTCGAATCCAGGAACAATAATTCCTGATGTCATTGGTATAGTGATTACAGATATTTTAAATTTAATTAAATCATAATCACCATCAGAAGTACCGTACTGGATAGTCCAACCGCAAACATATATATTGTCAGATGAGTCTATAGCTAATTTCTCTCCATTATTTAGATTAGCATCGCCCCAAGTAGTATTTGTAATTAAATTTCCGCTGGAATTAAACATAAGAAGTGCAACATCTTCAAATTTAACACCATAGCTTAAAGTCGCTCCTGAAACATGAATATATCCTTTTGAATCAATTCCGATACCTTTTCCATAATCTTGTGATGTACCGCCCCAAGAAGTGTTCCAAATTTTTGTCAATGATGCGTTATATTTTATTAAAAAAATATCGCTATTACCATTACTATAGCTGTCAGTTTCGCCACATATATATATTATTATTACTGTCCATTGCGATTCTACTCGGTTTATCATTATTTCTACCGCCCCACATTTGAATAGGTGGAATGGGTATGCCTGTACTAGGGCTATACTTAATAACAACTAAGTCAAAATCAGGATTACCTCCATTGTCCGTATAACCAGACCCATATAAAAATCCATTTTTTCCCATTTTTATGTCCATACCATAATCATTCCCTATTAAACCCCAAGTAGTATTCCACAATTTATTTCCATTCAGGTCATATTTTACTATAACAATATCGTATCCACCAGATCCATAGCTAGAAGTAGAACCATAAACATAGACATTTTTAGCCGAATCTATGCAAATTCCAGATGCAGAATCATAACTTGGTCCGCCCCAAGTTTTTACCCAAATTAATGTACCGCTAGAACCATATTTCAATGTAAAGAAGTCCGAATATCCAACTCCAAAGCTTTCAGTATATCCACAGACATAAATATTATCATTTGAATCAATAGCAATACCTCTAGCCGCATCATCATTAGAACCGCCTCATGTCTTATACCATTGAATATTACCACTTGGATCGTACTTTACTAACGCGACATCTTTACTTCCATTTCCAAAGCTATTTATGAACCCGCAAATATAGATATTGCCATTTGAGTCTATTGCTATATCAGCACTTCTATCTTCCAAAGAACCCGGATCCCATTTTTTATTCCAAATTTTTGTATATTGATAGGTATTAGCTGATATCCTGATGTCTATATCATTGCTGGAATATGGTGATATAAAGATCGCAGTATTCCCAAAAATCACAAAAACCATGGGTATGATTAATATAGCCACTAATATTAGTAAATAAACAAAACTTTTTGTTCCAGTTTTCATAGAACCGCCTTATTTTTAATCGATTTGTTTAATTACTAAATTTTGGTTTAAAAAAAAATGTAATTAGATTTAAATAATTTATCCACTAAATTTGCCAGATTCATCTATAATTAAAAATTGGACAAGAAAATCAATTTATGTAATAAAATTAACTACAAAACTTCTAATTCTCCAACTTCTTACAAAAAAATAATTTGTTTATTATAAAATCTAAAAGAATAAATTAACACCTTTTAATTTATTTTTTACAATTATTTGATCCTTTACACATAATTCTTTTTTCTTTTTTTCTTCTTTAATTCGATTATTATTTAAAAGAGAAAATAATGATGGACTCATTATCCCTATATCTTTAATCAATCCGGGACACTAAGGAATTAATGAATTTTTCGACAACAATAGCATTTTTTTAAAAGTAAAAAGACAAAACCTTTTTTAATAATTATGTTATGACGAGAATTAGGAATTAGATAATAATTGGTACTAATTATGAAAAAAATTAGGAATAATAGGACATTTAAAAGACACCTTTTAGATCCATTTTTGAGAAAAATTAGTAAGGACATTTATGCCGAAATAAAATTAAAATTAAGAGAGAATTTAAAAGCGCTTGTATTATATGGTTCTAGAATTCGTGGTGAAAATTATCCAGACAGTGATTTAGACTTATTAATAATATTGAATTATGAGGACAGAAATTTAAATGAAATTATTTTTACTATTTGTAGAGAATTATCGAGGAAATATTCTGTAAAAATAGACCCATATGTAATTTCAGAGGACGATTTTAAATTCGGGTGTGAAAATTTATTTCCATTTAATTTGGGCGTATATCTTGGTTATTACATAATTTTTGGAGAGGAATTGGTGGATGAAAGCCATGATTATATTACTAGAGCAGTTGAATCAGGGAAATTGAAGATATATCCAAGATCAGGAATTTTTATTCAGAGGTAATATTATTGACATCAGAATTATTAAAAGATTTTGCCATAAAATTAGTAAAAGAAGCTGAATCAGATTTAAAATCTGCCGAAATGCAGCTGAGGGAGTCCAGATTTCATAAAGCGGTATTTGATTCCCAACAATGCGTGGAGAAAATAATGAAATCGGCACTCGCATTAGAAGGTCTAACGCAAATCTATGACCATGACCCTACAAGCCTATTTATTTCAGAAATAATAACGCGAGTCAATAATGATACAATAAATGAATTAAGAGAGATGATTAAGGAAACAGATTGGTTGATGGAGCAGTATTCATTTACTAGATATGTTAGATTACGCTCAAGACGAGTAATTTCACCTCTTGAGTTCTATAAAAAAAGAGATGCTGAACAAGCCATCCAAATCGCAAAAAATGCTATGACAACAATTAAAAAACTTTTAAAAAAATTTTACAATCTTGATATTTCATAACTATTATTACGCAATTAATTTAATGTCAAATACTATTTATTATTCTTTTATCTGATTTACTTCATTTTCTGCTATTTATATTTGTTACTTAACCCGAATTAGACTATATCTTTAGTTTAATTTGTATTTTATTTGTGAGTTAAATTTTTGTATTTATTAAAAAAAATGAATTTTTTATATTACATTAAGATAGATATCACCTGTCTTCCAGCTTAAATTGACTTTTACCTTATCGCCGGGTTCTGGTAATGGATAAGTGAATGGTCCCAAGTTCGTAATTATAATACTAATTTTTATATTTTCACCAGGTCTCAATACAATAGTTGAAATCCCTGCTTGCTGGCCATAATAATACATAAAGTCCACTGAATTATTTATAAGTATACTTCCTTGGCTCAATGTTAATGATTCATTGCCAAAATTTGTGAGATTTAAATATAAAGTATCAACAGTCCCATTGACCACCACAGATTCATTATTTTTATACAATAATGTCGTGTTGAAATGAGTATAACATACAATTACAGAAATATTGTCCCAAATTAATTTTGTACCTACCGTTGCATTTGTCGAAACATTTATTTTAATTTTCTCTGTCGCATTTAAGTCAATCCCTAAGTTAGTCGAATTCCTTACCATTAAAATTTGATACGGCTTGATTGTAAAATTATAAGGCGAATTACTAATTATCAAAAAGTTTCGCAAGATACCATTAACTGTAATATTAGAAATTGTTATGTTATAAGCTCCTGTATTCATTATAGATACACACACTGTGTCATTAGCGTCTGTTAAAGTACCATTGTCAAATGCATATGTATTAGGCCAATATTGAAGAATTGTTATATTATAATCAGTATCTAAAACAAATAAATTGTTATAAGTAAAACTAATATTATCTAAATTGGACGTATAATTAGCAACTACAGTCACATTTATTAAATCGCTAAATTGTAAGTCAATCGAACTGTTCACCAAATAAGTAGTATTCAATAAGAACGAGGCTTTATCATTAACATCTAAAGTTAAACTTCCCGATATTAATGTCCAATTGCACAATGAGCTATTAACATAAAAGTTATTTATTGTTACTTTTTGTGCCCCTATATTTTGGACTACTAATTTTATAGTATCGTTTAAATATGCATAAATTTTCTTAAACCAGACGTTATATTCCCATGTTACTTGTTTTGCATCAGTTGCACCTTCCCATGTTGTAGCGTTTAATATAAGAGTACCTCCTGGGACTATTGATGACATTTGACTCGATTCGATTTTCGCTTTAAATAACTGGTATTGCCCAGGCATTATTGTGCAGTGAGACATGGATAGTTCATTATATTTGACATCAATCGGTATAAAGCTGGCAGATAAATTACCGTTAAAATAGATATTTTTAATTGTTATATTTATATCACCAGTATTTGTTAAATTGACAAATACTGTATCATTATTTTGATATGCCTTAGTCCAACTAATAGTAATATTTCCGCACCGCCTCGTAAATTCTAACTGTTTTGTTTCATTCCAAGCACCTTCAAATGTTTCTACCTTTACTTTTACTAAATCGCTATAATTTAAATTTAAATTAGATTTTATCAAGAATAGAGCAGATTCATTTACTCCTAGTTCATTTGGCCCATTGGGGACTCGCGTAAAATTTGTGGTCTCAATCCAATTGGACGTTGAATTTGTTGATACCTTAAAATCGGAAATTTCTATTGTTTTCAAACCCCAATTCGTCACATTTACTAATATTGATTCATTAGAATATGCTTTTTTAGTCTGTACCGCTAGATTATAATTAATCCAATCATTAACAACTTTATACTCACCATATAATTTCGCGGATTCTTCGTCAATCGTCATATTTACCGGTAAATTTATTGAGACATTTATTTTTACTATATTTGAATCGTTTAAATTCCAAATATCATGTGTCACTTTAAACTCAAAACTTTGAATATCTCCTTTAGCTAAAAACATATTGTGAGGATTCGGCGTTATATAATTATCCCAGATTAAATTATTTATCCTAATATGATCGATCGTAAAATTGTAAAGTCCAGTATTCTTTAAATTGAAATTAATGGTTTCATTTGCCCATACAGAAACGTTTTGGATATTACCACAATAAGAACCCGAAATCACTGTGAGATTATCAATTTCAACACTTAAATTACTGGGAGTATCTGTTGTTATTGTCATTTTATTGTAGAAATCGCCCAAATTTAAATTTAAGGACGGACTCATTGATGTTGAGTCTATATATATTTTCTGAGTTTCACCAGGCGCTACTACTATCGAAGTAGCATTTGAAATAAAACCACTTGCTACATAAGAATCAAGCGTTAGTCCATGCAACCTAAAGTAATCCTCACCCGTATTTTTTACTATAAAACCAATTGTATTATTACTAAATAAATATACTTTAGACTCGGGCACAGACATATTATAATTCAATGCTTTCTCTGCATTAATTTCTTCAGTCTTTGTCAGGGTATTTGAAGATATTGAAGAATCTTTTATCACTATTTCAACATCATAAGACTGGTTGTACTCAATAGTACTAAACTCTGAAGCACGTATATCTATGAATTTTCCTGGATATATATTTTTTAAATCCGCTGTTCCATTACCACCTATTTTAAATTTATATGTAGGTTCCATTGAATTGATTTTTATAGAATCTATGTCAAATATCCTTTTACCAGTATTATTTATTCTTATATATGCTATGCTATTGTTATATAATCTTAAATCCGATATATCAAATCTTAAGTCCGCTTTATCATAATTCACACGATATACTTTCATTAACCTATATTTAGAAAAAAATGCTGTATCGAAAAACTTCAACATATCATTGGAATCCCCGTCTCCTGGGAAAGTATCTACATCTACGATTGTCGTTGAGGCGTCAAGAGGTAGGCTCGTCTTTGTACCCATAGGTATTGGGTTATAATAATCCCAATTATGACCCTCTACTGTCTTAAATTGCTCATTATTATTTGGGTTTGCTAATCTTGTCCATAATGGCTTGTAGAAGCCACCTTTACTATTGATTATATCAGCCCCGGATATTGAACCTCCTTGGGCTGTTGAATAAGTCTTTGTGGCATCAATGTAAGGTTCATTAGTAATCAGCATTTTCCACAAAATTGTCTTAAAGAAGTTTCCAGTTACTTTATATTCATCTTCACTCCAAATGCTACTAACATTAATTTTATATTTAGTGTTTTTTAACGTCTGTGAAGCTATTCGTAACATCCACTGCCACTTTCCATCATCTCCAGCAAGATAACTCTGATAATAACCCCAGCGTACCATGACATAACTTACGTTATACTTTCTACATATTTCTACAGCAGTAGTTTCATCAGTTGACATAAACATCCTACCTACCATACCCATTTGAGTTGAATTACTTGTTGCATTATCGTCTACAGTTACTTTTTCACCCATGGTCGTGATCCTATATCCATAGTCCCACCAAGACATAACTACAGTTCCTTGAGGTAATACAGTACGCATCCAAGTATATCCTTCCTTCATGTCGTCAGGCATACCAGGTGTTCGACCAATATTTGCATAACCATTCCAAATGCCATGCATTGTAGGGTATAATAGCATCCAAATAAAGAATGCCATCACTCCAAACCCGATTTCTTTTCCTACAATTTTGGACAATCTCTTTTTTCTCCTTCCGATAATAAATTTTTCTTTAAATATGAGAGAAAAAGGTCTAAAAAGAAATACAAGCCCAAAAGCTCCAATTATCGAAATTGCTGGGGCTAGTAGAAGTTGAAGTCGAATATAAGAACTTGAAAAATAGACCATTGTGACCCCAAACAAGATCATTAAAACATCTTCTTCACGAAACCGTTTAAATAAAAAGAAAATACCAACAGGCATCAATAGGAGAAAGAAACTGAAGTTGAAATAATAGACACCCCAAGCAGATGGAATGTGTTCTGCAACAGACCTAGTCGCTTGAGAGACATATAATGGGTTTATTATAGCAATGACCCTATTCCCCAGACCTTTAAAGAAACTTGTGTTAACAAATGCTGTAAGGATATATTGAAGTATTCCAGTGGAAACAAAAATTATTACAATCGTTAAAATTGCAACTCCTGAATAGATCAGAACTCTTTTCCAATTAAACATTTCACTAATATTTTTAAAGAAATAAAAATTAGACCTTTTAAACCGCCCCCATAGTTCAATAAAGAATAGGAGCGCTAATATACTTAAGGAAATTAGGGCATAGGAGCCTGTAAATGCATCGAGCCCATTTCTTGGTACAACCGTACACATTATCCACCCAATTCCAACGGTCAGACCAAAACTTACAAGTAATCTTGTCGAATATTTATTTATAAGTACTAAAAGAAATGCAGTTAACGACAATAAAGCATACATATAATTCCAAGAACCCCAGGTGCTCGATAAGACACCTAAACTAATCCCAGCCAGTATCCCGGTAAAGATAGACCCTTTTTTCAAGGAATGAACGAAAAAAGTTAAGGTCGCCACTATTGCAAGAATTCCAAGAGCTTCGTTATCAAAAAAACCACAATAAGAACGCTGGATATGGCCAGGTAATACCATCATGAAAAAGGCAGCCATCAGACCGACCTTTTTATTAGCAAGTACTTTCCCTAAAAAATACATCATTAAACAAGTCACAGCACCCATTATCGCAGGTGTAACTGCGCATGCCTCTAAGAAGCTGACAGGGATACCAATGAAATTCAAAAAATAAAAAGTAGTAATCCCGGAAAGAGGAGTGCCCGGAAATATCGAGCCCCCCATATATTTACCATAAGGATACCAAGATTGGTCATCATACCAATTCATAAAGCTAAAAAAGCCATTATTTAAAATATATCTTGCAGACCTGTATTGTACAAATGGGTCTAAAGCATGAATCTCAGCATCAGTGTAAAATAATGGCATTAACCTAATAATAAGTGATATAATAAAAACAAGGATAAGTGTAATATAAAGTAAAATGTTAGTTTTATCGATTGTAATTGTAGGTTTATGGAATACCTTACTTAAAGACCTCTTCATCCTTTCAAATACTGACAATAAAAAGTCACATCCTAATTAATAAGTCTAAGTTTTGGAATAAAGAATTCTACTTAAAAAAAGTTATGGTGCTAATGAATTGAAGATTAAAGATAAGATAAAAAGGACAGTAAATTAGAATTTTATAAAAAACTTTCAAATGTAATTAAATAGAACGGACTAATAAAACTTAAAAAATAAGATAACAAAAATAATTAATTTACCCACGACTTATGAAGATTTTTAAAATTTGTCCATTCTCAATTTTCGAAGAATTTTAAAATAATCATAAATCTCGTTTTGAATTTAGAGTTGAGCTTTTTTTACACAAATACATTAAAAGAGAGGACTAATGCAAATTTTGTCCAACTTGAATTTAATACCAAAATGTAATAAAATAATTTATTTTCAATTAAAATAATGGAAATGGTGCCTAACATATTTTAGAATTTGGGTCATTTTTTATTTTGTCATGGCATATTGGTCTTATTATGATAGGCACATTATTTTACCATATAATTAGGGATATCTTGGATCAATTTATACCCTCAATAAAATATGAAGGGTATAAATATTTGCAAAAAAATAGATTTTAGGGTAAATACTAAATGTCAGTGATAGAAAATAATTAAATTGGTCTAAATTATTTTTTATTCAATTTTTATGATCCTTATTTCATTTGTATCGACGATAACTCTGACGTATCCACGTAATTCGGAGTCCAAGTTAGGGTCTCGAGTGTCTACTACCATGTGCCCTTTAGGCAGGTTTGAGAGCTTATAATGGGTGGCGACAATGATCAAATTTTCTTTGCCCACTTTTCTCAGGACTTTAGGACTTATTTGGAGATTACCGCGACCTAAGACTATACCTTGCCTTCCGATAGGAGAAACAATTATTTTTGCTTTATTATTATTGATAATTTTTAATAAATCATCTTCATTTACATCTTTTGCGATCAATTTATTTTGATAAATAATATCTACGCCCAATAATGATTTATCAACTCCAAGCACATCGCAAATAGTTTTGACGGTAGAGCCAGGTCCTAAAATATAATAATAATCGTTTTCAAAATGATGAATAATATGACGAGCAGCTCTGATCTGGTTTTCCCGTTCGTCAATTGAAGTTGGAGTCGCCATTTTACTTTCTTGTAGGAGAGAAGGTTCATAAGGTACCATTAGATAACCTTTTAATTCGGTGGACAACACGCCTTCTCTAAACGCCTCTTCATCAACGTCCATTACTTCTGCTTCATGTAGAGGTAGTTCGTCCCACAGAAACCTAATTGTGATTTGAGCGGCATTTTTTGGATTAATAGCAAAACAAGAGGAATGGATTTTTACCCCAGTAGGTACCCCTAATACGGGTACTTTTTGAGCTACTGCTTTTAAAATGTCCTGAGCGGTTCCATCGCCGCCAAAAAATATGATTAACTTGATGCCCATTTCCTCCATTTTTCGAGCCGCATTAATAGTGTCCATAGCTGTAGTTTTTCCTCGAGTTATTTCGCCAATTACGCTATAATTAAAACCCAGCTTTTTTAAGACATCGGCGCCCATCTCAAATGGGTAAGTAAGAATTTCCAATTTCTCTTTAATGGCACTCAATTCATTTAACATTTCAATTGCGCGAAGATGAGAAATAGGTTTTGCACCTAATTCAATAGCCTTTTTTAAAATTTGTTCTCCATCAGTCCCTTTTAGTCCTACGGCTCCTCCCATTCCGGCATATGGATTGATGATAAAACCTAATTTCTTTTCAGACAATTTTGATATTAACCATTGAATTTTTAATAAATATAAAAAATTTATTAAGAAAAAAAATGAATTAAAGAGTTTTTAGCCATTCGGCATGCTCTTCAGCAGATTGCGCGTTAGCTAAATCAGCGTCTAAGTTAGAAGGTTTTACTTTAATCATCCAACCTTCTCCATAGCAGTCGCTGTTAATTGGTTCAGGGTCGTCTTCCAATGCTTCATTTTTCTCAACGATTTCGCCACTAACTGGAGAATAAACGAGACTTACACCTTTTGTGCTCTCTACAGAGCCGTATGGTTCAGTTGTAGGTTCATCACCATCGAATTGAACTGCTTCAGTCGTATCTCCGACATCTTGACTATATTCAACAAAAATGACTTCTTTTAATGTTTTTTGTGCATAATCGGTAATTCCTACTACGACTATATCACCTTCTACTCGTGCCCATTGGTGTGATTTTACATATTTCAAATCGTCAGGTAGGTAATATTCCTTATCGCCTTTTTTAAAATTCATTGTTAACAAACTCCTTAAAATTTCTTTATTTTTGTTTGATTGAAAGTAATTAACTCTAGCAAAAATTTATTTATAAATTTAATTTTAACAAATGAAATAACGGATTAACTTTGAAAAATATGGAAATTTGCTTAGTGTTAGGAAAAAAAATAAAAGGTTATTTTGAATGGAATGGAAAGAATGGAAGAGTTATTATGAAATAATCAAGGAAAAATTGGGAATAAGTGAGGCTGATGATGAAAGGTCAGCTAGGTTGCTAAATAAATTATTAGAGGGTAGAGTAAACGTTAAATTAATGGAAAAAAAGTTAGAAGGTCTGATTCGGAATAGAACTGTTTTTATTTATGGGTGTGGCCCTTCGTTAAAAAGTTCATTGAGTGCGTTGAAAAAAATCGGGCTTAAAGGGACGAATATTGCGGCAGATGGTGCCATTTCTGGTCTAATTAGTTTTAAAATTCGTTGTCACTTAAATTGTTCAGATCTAGACGGTAATATCGAGGATATTATGAAAGCAAACGAAGGGGGGACGATTACAATAATTCATGCACATGGAGATAATATGCATTTGATTGAGAAGTATACGCCTAGGTTTAGGGGACAAATATTAGGGAGTGTCCAGACGAGGGCACTTGAAAACTTAATAAATTATGGCGGTTTCACGGATGGTGATAGGTGTGTTTTTTTAGCCGCTAAATTTAAAGCTAGAAGAGTAATATTATTCGGGTTCGATTTTGGGGAGGAGGTAGGAGAGTACTCTAAGCCAGGGTTAGGAGTGCACCCAGCAGGGAGGAATAAAATAATAAAATTAAGGTTTGCAGAGTTTCTTATTTCAGAAATAATTAAGAAGACCGGGGTCGAGATTTATTCTTGTCCAGGAGGCCCGAAAATATTAGGGTTGAAAAACGTGTCATTTAGTGGTCTGAAAGGTTTATTAGGGATGGTCTGAATAGGATAAAAATCAAGCATTCAAAAAAAAGGTTATGGTAAGGTAAAAAATGTCGGTCTTGGTAATAACAGAAAAACCGCTTGCGTGTAAAAAAATTGCGAAAATTTTGGACGAAAAAAACAGCCCTAAATTAGTTAAATTGAAGAATGTCGAGTACTATAGGGCAGAACGGGGTGGTAAGGTCTTATTGTTAGTCCCAGCTATAGGACATCTTTTTACGGTCAGTCATAAAAAAGAGGAGGGTAAGGGGAATTTTGAGTACCCTGTTTTTGACCTTAAGTGGGTGCCAAATTACGAGAAATTAGCGCTTGCGAGAAAAAAGAACAGACAATATTACCAGTATAAAAACTTGCTGGACATTTTTAAGAAGGTATCACAGGTCTGTAATGAATATATAGTAGCGTGTGATTATGATATTGAGGGTTCTACAATTGGATATAAGATTTTGGAATATTGCATAGGAGGAGAGAGAGTAAGTATAGCTAAACGGATGAAATTTTCGTCTCTGACAGAACGAGAAATAATAAATTCATATGAGTGCCCCATGCCTTCGTTGAATTTCAATTTAATAGAATCGGGGATATGCAGACACGAGGTGGATTATTTATTTGGGATTAACTTATCGCATGCATTAACATTAAGTACGACAAAATTAGAGAAGATAAATTTCTATTTACTTACAATAGGGCGGGTTCAAGGCCCAACATTGGCAGAATTGGTCGAGAGGGAGAAAAGTATTTTACAGTTTATACCAGAGGATTATTGGAAAATTAAGGGATTTCTTAAATTTCAAGGTAAGAAGTATCCTATTGAGTGCGTAAAGAAGAGGTTCTACGACGAAAATGAAATAGACCGCGTGTTAGATAGGTGTAAAAATAAACAAGGCGTTATATCAGATATTAAAAAATCTGACTTTTACAGAAATCCACCAGTTCCCTATAATTTAAGTGGTCTACAAGATGATGCGTGGAATTTTTTTAAGTATAACCCGTCTACCACTTTAAAAATTGCTGAGAGTTTATATTTAAAGTCATTAATAAGTTATCCTCGTACCTCCAATCAAGTTATTCCAAAAAGCTTGAATATTAACCAGATTATACAATCATTGGAAAAATGCACAGAATACAAGAGTTTGTGTGATGAATTATTAAAGTTGCAGCTGGTACCAAATAAAGGTAAAAAGACCGACCCAGCGCACCCGCCAATAACACCTACAGGGAATATACCAGCAGAAGGACTTAATAAGACAGAAAAAAATATCTATAATTTGATAGTATATAACTTTTTTTCCATCTTTGGTCAACCTGCTAAATTTGAAAAAACGAAATATAAAGTAATGATAGATACAGATACTTTTTATTTAACAGGTCAGAATTTAGTCGATAAGGGTTGGCTTAAGTTTAATCCAATTGTAGCCAAGGGGTTAAAAGCAGAAGGTCTACCTCCGTTTAATTTAGGACAAATATTTGATGTAGAGTTAAAAAAAGAAAAAAAACAGACCAAGCCCCCGGCAAGATATAATCCAAATTCTATTAGAAAATGGATGGAGAAAAACGAAATTGGTACAAAATCCACGAGGTCTGAAATTATAAAAAAGTTATATGAAAGAAAATATATAAAAAATAAGTTAATTGAACCCACTAAAATCGGTATGTCTTTAATTGATGTTCTTAAAAGATATGTCCCCGAGATATTATCAGTGGAAATGACAAGAGAATTGGAACGGATGATGAATAAGATTGAGATGGGTGAAATCCACAAGGACGATGTTATCAATAATGTTAAAGAGAGGTTAATGATCATTTTAGGGAAGTTTAAAGCTGATGAGATGTCTATCGGAAAAAGTCTTGAAGATTCTATTATAAAAACATATGAAGAGCAGAGTATTATTGGAAAATGCCCAAATTGTGATGGAGGTACTCTTAAAATTCTTTATTCTAAAAAAACTAAAAAAAGATTTATTGGATGTTCAAATTATCCGAAATGTACTACATCATTTCCCATATCCCAAAAAGGTAAAATTACACCATTAAATAAATATTGTAAATATTGCGAAGATGAATTTGGAAAGAAATATCCGATGGTCAGACTCCAACTCCCAAAAAAAAGGCCATTTACCACTTGTGTTAACTGGGCGAATCATAAGAAAAGAACGGATAAAACAAAGGGTGATTTAAAGGATGAATAAAAGGCTGGAAGATATTATAAATAATTTAAAACGATTCAAAGGTTTTTCAATTGAAGATGTTAGTTTCGTAAGAGCTCCAGGTAGAGTAAACTTAGTTGGTGGACATACAGACTATAATTTAGGTTATGTATTACCTTGCTCAGTAAATAAGGATATAATAATTGGAGGTTTTAATTACAATGGCAATAAAGCGACCTTTAGTTCACTTAATTTCAACAAATCGTATACATTTGACATAGAAGATTCAAGTATGATTAATGAACATTGGATAAACTATATAAAAGGGATAATAACAGAATTTAAAAATAAAGGTCATAAGGTAAATGGCTTGAAGGCAGTAATACATGGTACCATTCCAATGGAAAGTGGTATGGGGTCTTCAGGAGCTTATGAGATAGCACTTGCCCTCTTGTTTAAGACATTAAATAACGTAGAAATTTCGGATATAGACCTTGTAAAATTATGTTACAAGGCAGAGAAAGAATTTTTGGGAATTGAAACAGGAGTTATGGATCAATATGCCTCTTTATTCGGGAAGAAAAATTCGGCTATCTTTATTGATTGTAAGACTTTAGATTATAAGATCATAAATATAAAACAAAAAGATATAGAATTACTTGTTATAAACTCAAATGTTAAGAGGTCAGCAAAAAAGGCATTGAATCAGCGGAAATCTGAATGTGCTGAAGCAGTTAACATTTTGAACGAGAATGGGTTAGAAATTAATTCATTACGGGATCTTTCAGCGGATAATTTTGAAAAATATAAGCATTTTTTACCAAAAATCATCGCAAAAAGGGTTAAACATATTGTCTACGAAAATGAGAGGGTATTGACTGCTAAGGAATCTTTAGAAAAAGGAGATCTTGAAACTGTTGGGAACTGTATGAAGGAATCACACGTAAGTTTAAAAGAAGATTACCAGGTAAGTTGTAAAGAATTGGACGCATTATTTGATATCTTAATTAATCATAAAGGAGTATATGGGAGTAGGATGACAGGAGCTGGATTTGGGGGTTGTGTAATTGCGTTAATTGATAAAAAAGAAGAAAAAAATATTATTGAAAGAGTAGAGAATAGATATCCAAAAATGACTGGGATTAGTCCAAGTATTTATCCTTGTGAAATTTCAGATGGAGCAAGCTCTCTTGATGTTGTAATTAATTAAATTTTAAATATTGAAGGAATTAAAAAGAATAAAAATTTTTATTATGTATTTATTAGAATTGTTTTAAAGTTGTTTAACCTTCAGATTTTGGAAGATAACGGTATATCCAAGATATAATTTCAGATGGAGACCGAGTCTGAAAAATGACTTTACCAGGTCCTTCTAATTCGATTACTAAGCCTTCTTTACTGAACAAAGTAGCTTTAATTCCACCAACTCGCTTGATATCCCATTTTATTTCACCTTCTATTGCCACCATGTGTGAATTATCAATCCGAAGTTTTTCTCCGTCCTTTAAATCTCTAATAAAAAAGCCACCAAGCGCTGAAACAAATAAGTCAGCTTCTTTTGGAGAAGTTATTTGGAGATAAAACATTTTTTCACCACCAAACATACCTTTTTTAAAACCAGAGAATTTAGTTGAAGTATCTACACTTGGAGAGCACGCCAAGAATGCACCAGAATATACCAACCAACTTTTACCCGGTTCTACCTTTATTTGCATTATATCTCCAGGATATGGTGGTGCTAAGCCGATGATACCATCCCCTGATTCAGCAGTAAATTCGTTTATCCAAAAATTTTCTCCAGCTAAAGTTCTTACAATGCTTTTCCAGAAACTTTTGTTTGCTTTTCTCGTTTTTATACCAATAGAAACATCGTGATAAATCATTGAGCCTGCTTCTGCCAATATAGTTTGATCTTTTTTTAGATATATATTTAATATTGAGTAAGAAGGTGAAAATTTAATTTCATATTCATAATTAACGCCATTTACTGTCATTTTTTATTACCACATAATATTTTTAAATTCATTTTGATCTGATCACGCTATATTACACGATCATTTCAATATAAAACTTTTTTTCAAATAAATTAAACAAAATTATTAATTTTTTGAAAAAATATGTTCATAACAAGGAAAAATAAGAAAAAATTCTTATGAAATTAGAATTTATTAGGTTTATTTCATAAAAATTAATGTGAATTATTTTATTAAATAAAAATTTTGTAAATGGACTTGTTTTACCTAATGGTTTTTTGTCAAATAAAACATTGGAAACATTTGTATAAACAGAAATATGTAAAAAATTAACAAAATTCATTTTTGATAAAACAGAATATATTAATTACATTTTTAACTTCAATGACTAATATAATATTAAAACTGAATTAATTTTGAAAATTAAAAATTGGTGAGCGTGAAAGGAATGAGTGAATAATTTAATGAAAGAAAATTTATGAATTCGATATTAATTGCCTTAGGTGGTGTAGGTATAAGTTTATTGATAGGTTTTATCATAATTATAGTCATTGAGCCAACTTCAACATTTCAAATGATAAATACATTATTTTTACCCCAGATATCGCGAATTATGCAAATCCAATTGTTGTTTTTTTAACGACTATTTCATTATATATCACTCCAAGGCCGGGTTTTCTAATTTGGATTATAAATATAGATCCAGCAACATTCTTGAACCTTGTTTCAGGAGTATTAATTGCGTCAATACTTACTTGGACGATAATTGGGTTTATGATTGGATTTATTTTGAGGCGTCCTCAAAAAGCAATGTATCAAGGACTATTGACAGTGTTTTTTAGCTTAATATTTACGATTATAATGGAAATAGTACTAGTGGGTAATGCAGGATTGCTTTTTACTGGTCCAGTAGGAATTGCGCTTATTGGTATCGTTATTTTATTGACAATATTTTTCAGTCTAATAATGATAGTTTATTGTACAGTAATAAGTGTCGTTGCTGTAATTATTGCCAATAAATTGTCTCCGCTAAATTATTAACAATTTAAGACTAAAATATCTTTTTATTTAATTTTAAAGTCTATAGATTTGCTATTTGGTCGTATAGGAGAAAAGATTTTATAAAATAAAATTAAATCTTTAAATTAAATGCACCATATTTTTATTAAAAACAAAAAACAAATTTATCAATCAAGAAATTAACGAAATTTTTTTTTGATTTTAAGGGTATTTTTATGACAAAGAAAAAGCAAACGAAAAAAATTTCCAAGAAATCCGCAACAAGTATAACTCAAACACTTTTATCAAAATCATTTTGGAATGCCCACCTACCATGGCCTCAGAAAATTATTAGAAAGCCAAATATAAGGTTAAATAACCCTTTTGTAGGAGTAAAAATACCCAGCTTTTTGACTTCAAGGTATTTAGTAATGGTTTTTGTTTTTATACTATTCTTCTATTTTTTTAGCGGTGGGATGTACTTCATAATAGGAGCATATCGAGAAATTCCCATGGGTTATGGACAAGGAAATCCACCTGAACCGATAATTTTCTTAAGGTCATTAAACGACCAATTTATTATTGAAGGAATTCTTGCATCATCATTTATTTTTATAGCATTAGGTGGTTTTTCATTAATTTATTTATCTACAAAAAACTTTTATAAGCCATCTTCTTGTTATGTGTATTTAGGTCTGGGAATTGTTGTTATAATAATTGCATTTTTCTTGCTAGAGACCGCAATGTATCTAAAAGGGATTAGAATGTATGATGAAGACTTGTACACGGCGATTCTTAGTTCCATAATTTAAAGATCTAATTGTTATCTATGAAAAATGTTAAATATTATTTCGTATTATGATGACCGATGACTAAAAAATTTGATGATGAAACACCAAAATTGGAAAAAAGAGACATTAATTTAATGGTCAAGTTCAGTATTATATTTCTCAGCTTATTCGGAGGATTTATTATAATCCCAGTAATTGTAAACTTAATAAATCCATCTTTAGGGTGGAATTTTTTTGATTTTATTGTTATTTTAGTGGTATCACTATTATGGATGGTACCAGCGCTTGCGACTAATGCTACAATGGTAATTTTTGGTAAAAACGGTACACCAATAGATGGAAAAAGGTACTTTAAAGGTAGCAGAATTTTAGGCGATGGCAAAACATGGCAAGGTATGATCGGTGGCGTCTTATTTGGATTTATTATAGGAATAATTATTTGGATCCTAAATTATTTTGTTATTAATAATGTAATGATAACCTTGGGATTTGAAAATTATCAGTTAAATCCGGTGAACGGGCACGTTATTACGCTATTTACAAACGAGTCAGAAATTGCACAATTCTTTAAAATAATGCCAGGAATTGCAATGTTAGTCAGCTTTTTCACAGCCTTTGGAGCATTTTTTGGTGATATGGTAGGTTCAGGTTTAAAAAGACGATTTAAATACGAAAGAGGTGCTCCATTACCAATTATTGACCAGCTCGATTTTATATCTTTTGCTATGCTTTTTGCTTATCTTTTACACCCTATAAAAAATGCATGGATTTATGTGGTTTTTATGTTAATTTTTACACCATTGATCCATTTATTGAGTAATTTAATAGCTTATAAGTTAAAATTGAAGAAAGAACCATGGTAAATATATAAACAAATTTTTAATTTATATAATTCCTTTATTATCTAGCTGAAATTTACATATATTAGAAATATCTTGATTTTCAGGTTTAATTCTTTTTAATTTTCTATTTGAAAGTGAATTTTCTTGTGATTGTATAATTTCTAAATCAAAATCAGAATAAAAAGTGACAACAGCTTTATAGAATGGTACATTTTTTAATTCTCCACTATCTTCATCTTTATTAATTGAGCTTTGATTTAAAATAACAGAAATAATATCATAATTTCTAGAAATATTTTTAAGTAATGCCAATTGCCTTGATAACATCCTGCTTTTTAAGAGTCGTTTAGAGTCTATTTTACTTTTTTCCTTCATAAGAGAAACTATGTCATCTATAACGATTAACTTAAACTTTTCAGTAATAAAATTTTCCAGTTTGTTGACAATCTTATCCTGCTCTAAAAAGTTTTTAGGATTTTGGACAAAAATTAATTGAGAAATGTCAAGGAATGAATCACCTGCAATTTGTTTTAATCTAATCAAATTGAAATTTCTAGTAGAACTTAAATAAAATATCTTAAACCCTTTTTTTGCTACTAAATATGCTAAATACAGACCAAAAGTAGTTTTTCCAGACCCTTCAGCACCAAAAATATGATATAAATTTTTTGATTTAAATCCTCCAGATAATAACCTATTGATACATTCATTTTCCATGGTAATTTCTAATATCGACATATATTAAACATATCCAATTAATTTAATATAAAATTAAGATGAATAAAGTCCTTTAAATAAATAATTTATCTTTTTAATAATTAGTAATTTAAGAGTAATTTTTATCATATATATCGATTTAATATGCTACATTTAATATAAATCAAATAGAAACTTAGACTAAAGAAATGCGTCATATAACAGGTTATGAAAAAATGATATGATATTTTACCATTTTAACGACAAGTGAAATCCAAAAAAATTATCTTAGCAACAAAATTATAGTTATAAATACAATGTTTTATTAAAAATACTTCATTTAAAAACATGAAATTTTAAATTAATTTAATAAGAGGAAATCTAAATGAATAAAAATGAAGAGATAAGTGTGTCTATTATCTTCGGGTTATTATTATTGGTCATTTCATTTTTTTTTACCTTGGGTGAAATATATAGATGCATATAGTAATTATGAAATTGATTTAAATGCAATAAACCTGATTTTTGGGACTTACGGAATGGGTGTCATTCAATGGGACAACTGGTTAGATACATATGGATTTAATATTTACAATATCCCGTTAATTCTACCATTAATTTATAGATTAATTGGTGTTATAATGGGTTATTTACGATTTTTTGAAAAATTTGACTGAATAGAAGAAAACAGGCACCATGAAATACTTTTTTGGCTAAGTACATTTTCATTTTGTGCATTAATATACTTAATAATCGAATTATTTGTTATGGCACAAGAATTATGGGCTTATAGTATAATAATTTATTTAAATGGCACAAGTATAATTTTAAATTTCATTGGTGGAATAATTCTTTTAATATGCGGTTTTTATCTCAAGAAATATGCTATTTAAATGTTAGATTTTTTTTAGATGTACTAATAAATAATTTGCAAAAAGATATTAATTGGAATTTAAAAATTCAAATAAATAATGCCATAAAAATTCGATTTATAATCTCCTTAAACTTAATAAACAATGGAAACAATAAAATAAATCAATAATAAAGAAGAATTATCACAATAATAGGATGCGATCTTAAATTTGTATAGTCATAAGAAAGAAAGAGTGAATAATTTTTTTGACCGAAATGAAAACAAAAATAGTTTTGCAACAGAATTTAGGGCAGTTATCAACAAAAATTTAAGTGTTGTAATTTATGAAACAAAAAAAGGTACAACTACGCTTATCATTAAAAAAGAGTTAGTAGATTATGAGATAGAATGCACAGCATCTGAGGCACCCGAAAAAAATTATATAGGAGGAGAAATAATTCCATGGGAACTTATAACTGCAGGGTTAGATATATTAATAAAAGAAGTGTTTCCGATCAATAAAGCAATTCAAGAGGTATTAGGTACAATTTACACACTCCAATTGGATGCAATTAGGTTGTGTATTGGACGTGAATATGATTATGTGACTATTGATGAGACAGATTTAGAAGAATATAATATAAAACCAACTATTAGAGGACTGAAAAAATTTATATATAGCTCGAAAAAGGGTATTAAGGGCTTTACGGTGCGACATTACGATTCTAAAAAGGGTAATTTGATATTATTAGAAAGTTCATTGGATCAACCAAATTATGAGATCAAAAAAATAAGAGTAAATATTATTTCAAGTTTACAGACCCGTGGATTATATATGCAGCAAGAGCATAAACCATATGGACTTCATTTATATATAATTTTAAAAATAAGAGAATTAAGCGATTTGATTGTTAATTTGTTAGAAAAGATAGGCATCCCAATAGAGATTATTTATTTAAAAAGGACTTCCGCAATCAATAAATGGCAGGCTGTGGAATGTGAAATTGACGATAATAATTTAATTAATTATCTTTCGACCACCGTCCCAAATTTTACAAATGAAGATATTAAAAACATTGTTTATTTTGCAAAAAGAAATCAACTTGATTTTGAAATTGTGGACAAAATGGCAGATGTATTAAAAAAGATGAAACAAGAGAGAGAAAAAAAACGTGGCTATTCGAATGTTTCGCTTAATTTAGAAGATATTGCAGCTGCTGCAAAAATTGTTTTAGAGCATTTTGGACTTTTAAATACAAGACTCGAACTGCCATCAGGTTTGAATACGGAATTAATGATTAAAAGCCAGAATGAAATGTTAAGGTTCATTTAATGAATAAAATTTGATTTAAATTCCATTTTAATAATTTTTTTAGTTATTATTTATGCATTACCTATTTTTTATAATAGGAAAATGTAAAATTTATTCAAAAAATTTATTGAAAGAAGGTTAATTTTTTAATGCTGTCTGAAAAAAATAAGGAACTTCAAGAGAAAATTTTGGAATTAAAAGAAAAAGAGAACGCAATGATCCTCGCGCATTTTTATGTAGATGTAGATATCCAAGATATAGCAGATGCTATAGGAGATAGCTTATATTTAGCAAAAGTTGCAAAAGAAAAAGCGGATAATTTTGATTATATTATTGAGGCTGCTGCTTATTTTATGGCTGAAACTGCAGTGATCTTGAACCCGAAAAAGGAAGTGTATATCAGTGGGTTGGAAACATTCTGTCCAATGGCAAGAATGTGTCCATCAAATATCATAGATGAATATAAGCGCAAATACCCAGATGTTCCTGTTGTCCTTTATGTAAATACAACTGCTGAGGCTAAAACTAAAGCTGATGTGATGTGTACCTCTTCAAATGCAATAAATATCTGTAAAAAATTAAACAATAACAGGATTTTATTTGGTCCAGATAAAAATCTTGGATTATGGGTAAAAAAAGAAACAAATATATATATTATTAGTGTTCCTAAAAATGGATATTGTTATGTCCATAACAAATTCTCTGTTAAAGACATTGAAAAAGCAAAATCAGCCCATCCAAATGCCATAGTATTAGCACATCCCGAATGCAAACCGGATGTCCTTGAAAAAGCTGATATTGTCGGCTCAACAAAAATTATGTACGATTATTGCAAGACCTCGCTAAATAAAGAATTTATAATTGCTACAGAAAAAGGACTTGCTGATAGATTAAATAGAGATTTTGGCCCCGATAAAAAGTTTTACCCATTACTCGATTCAGCAATATGTAAGGCAATGAAAAGTAATACACTGCAAAATATTTACGAAATTTTGCTTAAAAAACCAAAAAGGAATAGAGTCATTATTGACCCGGAAATTTCTAAAAAAGCAAAAATAGGAATAGATAAAATGTTTGATTTAACGGGATAAACTATCTTTTTAATCTTGCATTTCTTTTACTTTTTCTTTCCACTCTTTTTGTATTTTTTCTTTTTTATTTATCACGAGTTTTCTAAAGAACATACTTAAAATCATTGCGGGAATTAATAAAAACCAACCAATTGTAAACCCCCATAAATTGACCCCATCAAACCCAAAAAACGGAAATGAATTAGATAGAATAGACATGACTGCAACTGGAATTGAAAAAAAGAGAAATGATAAAATAATTGTGGTCATTATCATAGAGCTTGGGGCTCGTGAAAGTTTAATTAGGCTGTATATAGTAGATAATATTATTAATGCTAAACAAATATCCATTGCGATTATTATGACCAGAAAACCATAATCTATGTTAATTGCCACATAATAATCCCAAAAATACATATAATATCCATTATAATATATATATATAGGAGTTATCGTTAAAAGTACACTCCCTATTACTTGATACCAAGGTAAAAATAAAGTTATTAATGCAAGAACACCACCACCAATACCAAGTCCTCTATAAATCCAATATTTTCTATTTTTTTCAATTTCTAAATTATTTTTATTATTTTTGTTTTTCTTTGAAGACTTTTTAGATTTATTATTTCCTTTGACCGCGATTTGTTCTTCCATAATGATTCATCTTGTGTTTTGAAAATTATATTAGAATAATTATAAGTAACTAAATTTTAAATAATTTTTAATCTATTTAATTGATGTGATTTAATTGGAAGAAATAACAATAGCGGCAATTCAGTCAAAAATTTATAATGATAAAGAGATTACAATCAAAAAAATAGGGGAACAATTGAAAAAAGCAAGTGATCTTGGAGCTGATATAGCATGTCTACCGGAGAGATGGAATTATTTTGATGGAACGGTTAAAAATGATCCAGAAGAGCTAAATGGTATTAGTAATAAAGCATTGAGTAATTTTGCCAGAGAATTTGGTATTTATATAATAGGTGGGGCTATTTGGCAGAGGTCAGGAAATATCCTGGTGATCACATCATCTCTATTTAATTCAAAAGGGGAAAGAATTGGAATTCAGCAGAAGCAGCACTTATATTTATTTGAGAAAAAGTATTTTCAACCTGGGGGAGAACTAAAAGTTTTCGATACAAAATTGGGTAAACTGGGTATTTTGATTTGTTTTGATATGACTTTCCCTGAGACCCCCCGTAAATTGGTCTTAAAAGGTGCAGATATATTATTTTCCCCTGTAATGATTCGTTCTGATGGCGTTGAAAATTGGCATATTTATTTAAAAGCTAGAGCATTAGAGAATAGAGTCCCAGTCTTGGGCGTGAATGTAGTAGGAAAATTACCAGATAGAGGTTATTCTGGTGAAAGTCTTATAATTGATTTTAAAAAAGGGTATATAACTCCTTCAAAATTAGAAATTGTTACTGGTAAAAAAAATGAACAAGATGTCCTCATTAAAAAAATTAATTATACATATTCAAGAAAATTGAGGAAAAAAAGATTAGGACAAAGAACTGAATTTGACAATTATTTAATTGTATAGACCGAGTTTCACTCTTTAATTTCTTCTATTTTTGCGGTTGGTAAGTCTTTAGTTTCTTTTTCTTTAATTTCAGGTAAATCTATATCTACTTTCACTGGTTTTGGCATTAGAATTTCTATGTCCTTTATATTTATATTTTTTTCAGGCACGCGCTCAGCCTCAATTTCTTCTTTTGTTTCGTCTATTTCATTTTTTATTTCTGCTTCAGTTATTATTATACCTTCGGAAACTTCATCATAGAGGTATTTTGTTTTTTCAATAATTTTTTCGAGTTCAGGGTCGACTTTTTTAAATCTAGAACTTACATCCCAGATATCTTCACCAAGGGTTTTACCTTCTTTTATTTGGGAGATTAGGCCTTGTTCATATAGTTTTATCAAATAAAATATTACCTCATGAATAGATACACCTAGAAATTTAGCAATTTCGTTCACTTTTCTGCCAATATATTTATTTTCAGCTATAAAATAAAATGTTTTACCAATTTTTGTTTCTAGTTCAGGTAATTTATTATCATTAGTGGTACCTCCATCGTTCATTGTTTTTCCGTGCCATTTTTTGTTTGACTTCTTTTTCTTTTTTTGTTTGCTAGACCTAACATCTTTTAAATATTTAGATAAAGCATTATCAAGCTCTTCATTTCCACTACTTTGACTTATAGTTTTTACAGGTGGTTTTATTTCTATTTCATTTTGGTCTAAGTCATTATCACTGATTAATGCTTTTTTCTTGACGATTATTTTTTGTTTTTTGACGAAGATTTTTACTAACAGTTTGTATATTCCTTTTGGAATCCAGAATAATCCAATTAGAATGTAATTTACGGGTAATAAAATATAATGAACAATTCGGTCTAAGACTAAAGCTAATTTAGATCTTTGATCAATATCTCGCCAGAATCCTTTTAAGAGGAAGATATGGGATGTATCTTTCATAATTTTATAAGACTCAATTATACTATTATATTTAAATACAAACTGCAGAAATTTCTCTTTAGGCTGTCTAAAATCGTGCATCAATCTAAGTCTCAGGCGGTTAAGGCTTGAATATTTTTTAATATTAATAGTCCCATTTAGTAGTGCAGCGTCCCATTTATTTTGTTCTTTCTTGAGCCATTTCAGCATTTTATTGGTGGCAATTTTATTATATCTGAATTTTTCACGTTTATTTAAATTTTGATAAACAAAACCAATAATACCAGCAGCTAAAACAAGACCCCAAGTAACTGGTGATGTTAGAATTATCCTTAAGATATTTACTTGGGGGTTCGGAGGTATTTCTATGGAAGGTATTTGAAATACAAGTACAGTAGGATAAATAGCGTTGATCGTGATAGAACTACTAATTGGTTGCATAGTAACTCCGTCCAAATCCTGAATACAATCAGACCAAATATTTATTGTTAAGTTTGATGGTGAAAGTCCGGAAATATTGATTTTAATACGTAATTGTCTTAATTTCCAATCGGTAGTAACTAATTTCCGTTCATCAGTATCAATTTCTATAAAATTTTTAAACACTACGCTACCATTGACATAATTTAACCCAATACTATTCCAATCAAAGTCTTTAATAACACTACTGTTCAAGTCAATCCATTTACTAGAAGTTACATTGTATCCTTGGATTATTATTCGATCTTTAGGGATTGAATAGTTGTTATATTTTAAAGTAACCGCAAAATATTGTACCGTAATTGGATCTTCTTCATTATTTCTTATATCACATTGTACATATTCCCAATTCGGTGAATCAACGGTATCGTTAACAAAAACATCAATATCGGGTGCTGAATTATCTCCATAATATTTTACATCAGGGGCCCCTGTAAAAGCTTTTTCATAATTTGAAATATCGCTAAGTTCTTGAATATAGATCATAAGATCAAGTTCTAACAATAAAATGTTTACTAGACCAATTCCTGTGAATGAAACATTGATTCCAAAATTTTCCAGGTCGCTCGGATTCATTGAAATTTGAGATAATGAGTCTAGTCCATTTACATTTGTACCACTCAATGATGATAAGCTACCGATATTTGCTAGAGAAGTCATTTCAGGGAGGTTAACACCAATAGTTTGCATAAGATGGGTAATAGGCTCGGGAAGATTATAATATATTGAAATATATTTGCTCGTCCTTATAAATTTAAACGATAAAATCCATTTTCCTAAAGTATTTCCCCATAATTTAGTAAATGAAGTTAGATTTACAGCTTGTATTTTATTATTGCTTTCGCCTAATGCTATATCATAAACAGAATTATTGTCAATATAACCAATGCCAATATTTTTAACAGCACTATCTGCTCTATATTCCCAAAGTAAGCTCCCATTATCCAAATATGCAGATATATTATGATAATTAGCGCCAATCATTACTTCATCAGCAGAATCAGAATCTATGTCAAAGACTTTCATTGTCGTAATTATAGAATTTGTTGGGACTGTCCATCGTTCTGTTCCATTATTTCCGAAATATGAAGTAAGATTTGTTGCTGTACTTATGACAATATTATCTTTTTTGAGTGGCACTTTAATTGTATCTAAATTGATTATATAAGCATTCGTTTCTATTTCCCAAATATCTGATAAATTATACCCCGAAAATGCATACAGGTAGTCTGGTTTTACATATGCTACAATGTCTTTATATTTATCTCCGGTAAAATTTCCTATAGCAATTTTTAATACATCATCATAGAAACGTTTTTTCCATATAAATTCACCAGTTGACCCATTAAAACATTTTACAGAATTTGCAAGTGAACTGGTCAAGATTTCACTTTTATTATCACCATTTATATCCACAATTTTTATATCAGTTATCGTATTCTTCAAAGAGTCGTTCCACAAGTAATTTCCAGAATTATTTAGTGCTACTAAAATGGTATCATCTGCACCCACAACCAATTCGTCCAGTGAATCGTTATTAATATCACTTATCGCCATATAATTTATTGTATTTGAAAACGAATAGTTCCAGATAAGACTACCAGTACCATTTAATACTAAAATAGAACCATTGTCTAAACCTAAAATTATTTCATTTTTACCGCCTTTAATAAAATCTTGGACAAACATGTTTGTAATATGTCCATTAAGTGTCAAATTCCATAATTGATTACCAGTCGTCCCATTGAATACATAAATATTTTCATCAGTTGATCCAGCGACTACCTCGTTATCAGATCCGCCGCAGACATCAGCAATAAAAGAGTACGGAATTTCTAGCCCACCGTTTAGTTGCTCATATTTAGTTACATTTCCAAATAGTTCTATTCCATTGCTGTAGACATACCCTTCATATAACGTAATATTATTTGGATATGGTAGCACAGTCCTTGACATATTCATATAGTCAATATCAAATGCCACAGGATTTGTAGAATTTATAATAAATTCAAACTTAGTTATATGGTCATTATCAAAATTATTATCATAATAGTTCCAATAATTGGGATTCGACAAATCCCATGTGAAATTATTCCAATCATTAATATTTGACATAAGATCTTGTAAATTATATTTTTTTATAGTATTATTTTCATCGTATATGATAAGGTCAATACGAGCGTCCGTACTATTTATCCTAAAATTAGTCATTAATTTTTTACCAGGTACTAAAACACTTTTACTAAAATTACAAATGCCATTAACAATAAATCTCTTGAAAATAGGATCAGTAGCATCATTGAATTGAACTCCGTTTATGGTGGAATTTACCCAATTCGGTTTTGTCCCGTCTTCTAATACATAGTCGGCTACTTCTATCGGGACAGTACCAGTAAAATTACTTGTAAGATTACTTAAGTTTCCAATTGGTAGAGAAAAATTTAGTGTATTTCGGATATACAAATTTGGTTCCATATAAATCTGCATTTGAGTATTAAAACTCATGTTATTCAAGACATTTAGGGTTTCTTCTGAAAGATTACCTCCAAAAGGCATATTATTATAATTCGAGTTAATTTCTGGAATATATACATCAGGTGGATTTCCATATGGAGATTGATATTTTTTCTGAATACTTTTAAGGCTATTCATAAAACTATTTAAGCCTGTAAAACCAGTTTCTAAGATAAATGGGTCTTTAGACGAGATATTCACATTTGCACTTTGATTTTTTAATAAAATCTTATATTTTCCACCAAAACTTGAATTTAACAACAATAGCTGAGTTGCGATAGACCTACTTAAATTCCCTAAAGTGTACCAGAATGACCCTTCATTAGGGGTTAACATACTTAAATATGAAGTATAAATTCCGGGTGCTGTTGAATTAGGAGAACCTGAAACATTAGTCTCTTTAAATATTGGTCTGCCAAAAACTTGGTCTAACAGATAGAAGAACCCAGTAGAATTGCCTAATTTAAATTCATATGTCCGACTTAAATTGACCAACCCATTAATTGCAGTCAAATTTTCAATATCAATTTTTGTGTAAAAATCAGTCTGGTTATTAGACAACTCGGATGCAGTTGCATTGATAAATAGATAATCAAGATATATTATGTCCATTATCGGCATTTTCCTAATTGTTATGACTGCAGGGTTCCCTAGCAACTGAATAATTTGCGCCCCAAATGACGCGGTTATCCTCCGCTCCATATCTGTAATGTAATCAAGAGAATTATTTAATGTAGTCTGGACATTAATTAAATTAATTGCATCGAGTGGGAACGACCCACCGATATCATCAATTACGCCATCTATAGTACTTATACTGTCTTGCAAAAACTGGCGGACGATATTAGCCTCAACAAGAGCAATAATCATGTTATTTATCATCGAGTAGACACCCATATTCATGATACTTGAGTCCATAGCCATAATGTCAAATATATAATTCATATAGGAAGAGAGCGTCATAAACTCTTCAATTAGCGAATCAGCGACCAGTCCTATCCAATAACCTTGTAGTCCAGCTATAAGACCCAATACACCGTTTAATGCTTGTAGAGCTGTACTGGTCATGTCAGTCGCTTTTGTTATTACTATCATCATTGGTTGGAGTTCCAATATACCCCAGCCCCCGCCACTCAGTATTTTTGCGCTCCAATTAACTGTATAATTATTAGAATAAACTATCCATGAAATTTGCTGGATAAATCCGAGAGCATTTTCCATTACTGGAGGACTTGAATATTCAGGCTCAGAAATGTCCATATCCTCTTCACGCTCAGAGTAGGGTAATATTACAGTTAATAATACAATATTTGGTGCCCGTACCATTGAATTTATCCCAAATAGCCCTTTATCTACTCTTTGTATATTAATTACTTGAGTAATTTTCGACCCAATAGGTGCTATAATTTTCGGGTCTTCCTCAGATTCATTTAATTCAATTTTAGTGTTATTTATATAAAATGTAGAATGGATAGTATAAGGTACCTCTATTTTTGTTTTGACTACGTAACCAAATTCTTTCCTAGAATTAGCTTCTAAAGTAATATTTGGAAATTTAAATAACATATAGCCATAAGTTCCATTATCAATAAATATTACTTTTGGTTCCTCGTTAAAGCTGCCTCGAATTATTTGAAAAGTTCTAGGTTCTGCTTTTTCGACTCGGTCTTTTAATTGAAAAGTTACTCTCTTATTTCCAAGGTTTCTTAGAGTAAATGTAACTGTTGTACGTTTTTCTATTATTTTACCAAATGGGTTTATGTTTACAGTCATAGATTCTGTTTTAGTTATTTCAACATTTTCTGGAATGTTATTTTCTAAATTTGTGATTTTATTCCCATGATCATTGTATAAATTAACTGGCTGTAAATGAGAAAATTTAATAGAAATTACATATGAAGATATAAGTATACCCAACAATATTATTATGCAAAACAAATTTTTCTTAAATTTCATGCTGTTAACCACCTGGTCTTTTTTTCAATTTCATTAAGCATTTTATAATATTCATTTTTAATATATTGATATTGAACAAAATCAATCTCATTTTTTCTTGCCTTAAATAAGGCTAAATCTCGTTTGATAATCTTTAATTGCCGCTTAAAATTTTTTAAGCGTTTTAATTCTTTAGGTTTATTTATTTTTATATATTCCACCAAAGTATCTGATGGAGGAGATACTCTATCGGGGCATGTGGACTGAACATGTCCATCAATAACATAAATGACCCTATCGGCGATTCCAGCTATACCAGGGTCATGCGTGACTAATAAAAAGGTCTGGCCCTCTTCTCTATTCAATTTTCTCATTAAATTTAAAATTGAAACTCCAGTTTTAAAGTCCGTATTACCAGTTGGCTCATCTGCAAGTATTACTGCAGGTTTATTCGCAAATGCTCTTGCGATAGCAACTCGTTGTTGTTGACCACCAGACAATTCATGAGGAGCATGATTTATTCTGTCTCCAATACCTACTTCAGTTAATAATTCAACTGCCCGGACTTCCGCCTCTTTTACTGTCAAATCTCCTGCGAATAGCATTGGTAACATTACATTTTCTTTTGCCGTTAATAAAGGGACCAGATTGAAAAATTGAAAAATAAATCCGATTTTTTTACAGCGAATAAAGGTTATTTCGCCTTCATCATAATCAGTAATATCATTTCCGTCCAAAAAAACTCTCCCACTGGTTGGATAATCTAATGCCCCAATCATGTTTAATAATGTAGTTTTACCTGAACCTGATGGGCCCATAATAGCTGTAAATTCTTGTTTTTTAACTTCCAAATTCACATTTCTTAGCGCTTGTACCTTTATTGGTCCTAAATCATATACTTTTGAAATATTTCTTAATCTTATTGCGTCTGCCATATAAGACTACCTCTTCTAAAATTTATAGCTAAATAATAATCTATTCTAAAAAATGAATAATAATAAAAAAGTGAATTATTCATATCTCAAAGCCTCGACAGGTTTAACGCTACTTGCCCTCCAAGAAGGGTATGCAGCCGAAATAAGTCCAATTACTATTGCTAATACCATTCCTCCAATAAAAATTGAAGTATCGAAGACATAGGGCATTTGAAAACCCATAAAACTTTTAACTAATGTGGTCAGTCCTATTACGAGGACAACACTTGAAATACAACCTAAAATTCCACCGATTAATGCAATAATAAACGCTTCAGTAAGAAATACCTGTAATATATTTATTCTTTTTGAGCCTATTGCCTTTAATATACCAATTTCGCGAGTTCTCTCAAGAACTGAAGTCATAGTCGTATTCATAATCCCTATTGCACCGACTAAAAGTGAAATAGAAGCCATGCCTAATAGAACAGCTAAGATTATATTTAGAATTTGATCGGTCATTTCCAAGACTTCTTGCTGAGTTATTACTTGCGCATTAGGATAGGTCTCTCTTATTGCATTTGCCACACTTTCTGAATATGAAGAATCATCTAATTCTAACATCACATACTGGACTGAGTCTGTTGCTAATAATTCTTGCATAGTGTATAATGTCGTATATGCCATACCACCAAAGCCGCTGATTGAGATTCCTAAACTAAGAGACGTAGTAACACCTACTATATTTAACTGAAGGAATACTCCTGAACTTTGGCTTGTTGCAATTAGTTTATCACCAATATCAAGATGAAGTTGTGTTGCAAGTGTATTATCAATATATGCTGGTTGTGAAATATTTTGTTCGACAGCCTCTTCAAGCGACATCCCACGTACCACCTTTATACCTGTTAGAAACTCGATCTCGGAGGGGTCAGTAGCAATTACCATGACAAACTGACCTTGTATTGTAAGGTAATCTTGGATAAGCCCAAATGACTTTTCTACATGGTCAACTTTTCCGAGTAAGTTGACAACTTCTGGTGGGACGCTTGGACGAGAACCAGATATTTTTGAAGAGACAACGACTTCTGCTCCAACAAATTTAGCTAGTAATGCAGAAATAGAAGTTTGCATACCGATGCCTATTGACATAAGAGTAATAAACAAGGTAATACCAATTGTTATACCTAAAATTGTTAAAAAAGCACGAAATTTTCTATTTGTAATTGACCTAAATGCCATTTTTAAAGATGTCCTAAAGATTACCCATGTATTACTCATAATGACCACATTTTATAATTAATTTGGTTTCTTTAGACCGTTAATTCAATAAATATTACTATAATATTTGTCCAAATCTGGTGGACTTAAGGAATTGAATTTTTATAAATTTTATAATATATTGGAATTTAAATATATTAGTATTTAGATATAATCCTTTTTGTCAAAAATTTTTTGAAAATTTAATTTAATGAATTAAAAAAGATTACAAAATAAAATAATAAGATTTTGGTTATTCTTTTTTAATTATTTTAAATGAAATTTTCAAAGACTAAAAAAAGGAAATTATCTGAAAAATTCAATCATTGAATTGAGATTTTTTTAATAAAAAATAAAATCTTAAATGTTTTTTTATTGAAATATTGAGAAATGTATGTTATTATATATTTTAGGTTATAAATAACATAATTAATTATGATTATTTATAATAAAACAGTAGATTATCTCTAAATTTCAAAAAATTAAATTTTTAAAATTATTTTGACCGACTTTTTACAAAATCCTATGCTTTAAAAATAAAACATCTTTAATTTTTATTTTTTTCTACTATTTTTCCGCCGCAG
>SUPR01000034.1 GCA_005191425.1 Candidatus Helarchaeota ASGARD archaeon Hel_GB_B | reverse complement strand
TATTCAATGAAGAACACCCATTATTGGTATTTGGACAGAGGATTGGCATATCAAGAATGCCATTCGTACTATTGACACGGTATATTAATCTTTCGTAATATTTATAGTTAGAAGTCATCTTCTAAATTACCTCAGAAATGTGTCAACCTCTTGTATATCACTAGATATATAAAAATCTTATCAAAAAATATATTTCCGAAAAAATAGAATTAACATTTATATATTTTTGTCGAAAAGTGGAATTTGAAAAATCTCTAAAAATTAAATTTTCAATAAAAAACAAGGACTGTGCAAATTTCAAATAAGAATTAATTTATTTTTAGTACCGATTTACCTTTATTAAATTGAATTTTAAAAATGTTTAAAATTTTTAGATAAAAAGTTTTAATATATAATAAAAAAACGATGTTTTGTCTTAATGCGTTCTGGAAAACCTTATAAAATCTGACAATATTAAAAGTTATATATTTTATTGCAAAAATTAAGACTATTGAAAATGGCTATTTCACATTTTGTAAAAAAAAATAAAAAGAACAGATAATAAATTTTGATTTTTTATTTTGTATTTTAATTATTTTATTTTAGCAGTGATTTCGATAGTAGATACGCTAAAAGTTCCGCGATCTTTACTTTCTATTTGTTCGGTACCTGTTTCAATTTTGTCAATAACAATCTGGTCTTTCATAAATCTATTTTTCAATATTTCCAATACGTCAACAGCTTTTGATATAGATTTTCCTCTGGCTTTAATAACCAATTCTTTAACACCGCTTTGAATGACGGTGAAACAAGCCATTACGTAGTTCATGGCTGCCTTTCTTCCAATAAAGATTACATTTTCTTCTGACTTATCCATATTCATATACCTCCTGAGTGGTGTTTTTTTGAGATAATGAATTATTTGTCATTTTTGTTTTTTTTTAAATTGCTTTTTTAAATAAAAAAGGTGTAAGAAATTAATTTCAATTAGTATATTTTTATTTTGTGCTAGAAAAAGTAAAAATTAAAAATTGAGAAAATAAATCAAAGATATTAAAAAGGAATGATAAATAATATCAATTCAAGCTATTATATGAATAAAAATCAAAATAAACTAATCAAATAATATGCTCAATACAGATATTTTGCCACTTTTTCAACTTAGATTTCGTGATCCATGTTACAGGCAATTTTTCGTGGAGTTCATCAATATTTGCGTTAATAAAATCACCGATTGTATTAATACCTAGTTCTCTAAAACGAGCTCCAGTTTTTTTACCAATACCAGGTGCTTTTTCAATAGGGTCTTCAATTTTAAAGGAAAGTTCAGTTGACGCGGAATTAGTCTCTTTTTGAGGTTGCTTAATAGAGCTCTCTTCCTGTTCTAGTCCTAATTGCTCCTGTACATTAGATAATTGGGCGCGCTCTTTTTTAGATAAATCTTTTTTGATAGACTCTTTAAGTTCTTCTTTAGATATCCTTTTAGGTGTGGTCTCTTTTTCTATAGTTTTCTTTTTAACCTTCTTAGAAACTTTTTTAGAAGTCGCAGGTTGACTTGAATCTGGAATGACTTTTTGAGCTGAAAGTTTTAGAACACTATCTGAAATATGTAGAATAAGTGTCCCTTCTTTAATAGAATTTGAATATAATTTTATTCTGGATTTAATTTCTTCTTGATATGGAATTGTTATGGTAAACAAAATAATATATTTCAAAAATAGGTCATTTTTTGCGAGGTCTTCGTTATAGATTGAGATTTTAACTTTTTTACCTCCTCTTTTAGAATCAATTTCGGCGACTTTAACATCTCCAAGGATACACCTTTTTAAATCCCAATCTGTACCAATTGAAATACTTTTTTTCTTAAGAATAAAATATTCAACATCTTTTGACTTGGGGTTTAATATAAATGGAAAAATAAAGAAATCAGGGCGCTGTATTAAATTAAAAATATTTTTACCACCTTTTAAGTCTACTGAAAAAATAATTTTTGGGTCTGACTTATATGATTGACAAATTTCATCGATAAGTAGCTCTTGAATTGTTCCAGCCCATTTATTATTTTCATCAAAAATTTTGTAGATATTGTATTCTATATCGTCAATATCTATAGGTTTATTTTTATTTATAGACCATGCTTCCACTTTTTTACCAAAAGTCCCTCCAAATTGGTCATCAATCAAAAATTCTCCAAATAAAAACATATCTTTGTCTAAATTAGAATATTTATTATGAGTATCTAATTCTCTATTTTTAATATCGTCTGGTCCAGCTTCTATTTTCCAAAATTTGACTGTAATAGTCTTTAATGTCTCGGAAGGCATTTTAATTTACCTATTAATAAATTATTTTTTAAATTATTTTAATAAAAGATTAAATTTTATCCTAAAGGAAATAATTTATTTTTATTCAAAATAGGAAAACAGTTTATGTTTTAATTATTTTTGTAATATATCAAATAAATGATAATTGAAATATTAATTAAAAATATAGAACGAATTAAAAAAAATGGACATATAGACTAAATGAATTATGAAGATTGAAAATTTTAATTGAAAAAAATAAGAACAAGTAATTGAAGTGATTACTAATTATAATTTTAAAAAATCCAAATTTAATAAAAATTAATAAAGTTTCATTGTTAAAAATGGATATATTTATAATTTACAATGAAATATGAATAGAAATTAAAGGAATAATAGAAATAAATGATTTTTTTTGGTAAAAATGACTTTAAGAGATGAAAATGAAAATATAAATAATTTTAAATTATTGATCATTTAATAGATTTTTCAAGATTTGAAATTTGATCTTTAAGAAATTCGATAATATCTTGGTTTGAAACACTCTCCAACTGGTCATTATTACAAATAGGGCACCTAAAGCCAGATTCTGTTGCAATTTCCCATGGAATTCTGGCGCAATTCGGGTTATTACATTTAAAAAAGATGTGTGATTCTTCGTAGTTCAAGCGCTCTTTTAGAATATTTAATACTGCCTTTTTTTTCTTAATAATAGCATTATTTATTCTATCAGGGACCATATGCCAAAAAAAGACATACCAGCCAGTTTTCTCGTCTCGGACTCTTCGGCAATCCGCTAATCTTGTTTCATATAGTTGATATAAAATTCTTCTTATATCATTCAAGCGAATACCCAATCTTGCGGCGATTTGCTCATCAGTTAATTCTTTTTCGATCTCTAATTCTCTTACAATATCCATAATTGTGGAATCGCCACCAAGAATTTGTTGGATAATATTAATATAAAATTCATCTTGATCTGAAATCAACAAAAGTAGTTCACCTACATAAATTATCTATATCATTAAATTGAATCAAAAAACCACTTTTTTTTGGGTTCATCAAGTTGAAACCTTTTTTCATTTTATAATATTAAAATTGAATTCAATTATTTTATGTAATATTTATATCGGCAAAATATATAAAAATTTGTTCCAATCAAGTCATTTTTTTAAATGTTTATGTTAATAAATTATTATTTAAATAGATTTTGAAAATTTCAAATTTTAAAGGGATTTTAGGAAAAAATAAGACATATATTTTATTTTTAAAAAAATATATGTAATATAAAGAATATAAACTAAATTAATCAAATTAATCAGATCAAGATAAGTCGAACAAAATGAATGTAATTGTTCCGAGAAATTATCAGACTAATGCGAGAGATCAAGCAATATTGAAAATAGATGAAGGAAAAAATGTTATTCTAATATTATTACCTACTGGAATGGGAAAAACATTAATCTCATGTTTAATTGTAGACGGACTAATTGAAAATGGGAAAATAAAAGAAGATGAAAAGATATTATATTTAGTAGCAGATCGGAAATTAAAACATCAATTATTTAAAATGAGCCAAGATTATGGGTTAGGGCGTCATGGAAATTTATTTTTATTACCGGAACGGAATGAAATTCCTGCTAGAATGAGCAGAGACCATGCCAGGATTTCCAAGATAATATATGCTACACCTGTTTTATTATTAAATTCATTAATTGCAAAAACGCCAAGAACTCAAATGATTGATAAGGAAACAATAAATAAAGTGAAATTAATAGTTATTGACGAGATATTAGATGTTTTCGCTCAGAGTTATGGTAAAAAACGGACAAAAGAAGAGACAATCCGTTATATTGAAACAACTTGGGGACGGTCATTCGATGATATTATAAATGAGTTAATGGAACAATATAATGAAATAAAAAAAGAAGATATTGAAAATTTCGTATTACGGGAGTTTTCATCTAAATATTGGCGCCTAAATAAAAGATTTGAGCCTCTTTTAAATTTATTAGGCGTATTTGATGAAAATTCTGATAGAATTATAGTTGGGTTAACTGCATCTATAGCACAAAAAGAAAAAAGAAATTTATTAATTAAGACATTTGGAGAGTCAAGGGCTGTCCAAATATTCCCTACCGGTGACGATTTTGAGAATTACAGACCTAAGATCCAATTAAAGAGAATTCAAGTATTTGATGATTGGGTAATTGATATAGACAAAAAAATCCAAGAAATTAAACTTCAAAATTTATCTGTAATTAATAAAACATATAAAATTTTAACAAATCGAGAAAAAATTCCTGCGAACCGAAGCCTATTATTTATTAATGATATTTTAGGGAAAAAGAATTTACAAGAGAAAATAAAAGAAAGAACCGATGAAGACTTTTTGAATAAATCGTTAACTCATGCAAGTTCTTTTCTTTTAATGACTATTGCCCGCCAAACTCTACTCGAAAATACATTTAGGGCATTTGTTAGGTTTATCGATAAAATAAAAAATTCATTTTTATTAAATAATGAAAATTTTCAATATATAAAAGAGCAGATGAACGAAAAAATAAAAGAAATTAAAGAATCTAACAAATTATATCTATCTAAAAAAGAAGAACGCCTTTTATTTTGGCTAGAACGCTTTATAAAAGAGGGGAAAAAGGTCTTAGTCCTGTGTAGATTTGTAAATATGACCCAGTATTTACATAATATAATGGTTCAAAGAAATATCGAGAGCACTTATGTTCATGGTAAAATGTCTGGCAATTTACAACACGCACAGATAATGAAGTTCAAGAAAGGTACCGCTAAAATTCTTTTTGCTTCTGAGCGATTAATTGAGAAAGGGACTGATCTACCTGAAGCAGATGTTGCAATTTATTATGGGACAACTTTATCCTTAGAGCGTTATGAACAGTCATTAGGGCGTATAAGGAGTAATTATATTAATATTAAAAAAGCTTATACTATTGTATATAACCAAAGTATTGAAGATGAAAAATCATTAAAGCGGGATATTGCTTTTCTTGAAATTTTTGACGCAAATAAATTAATTAAACAATAATTAGCTTATTTTAATCGATCTCAATTTCCATTTTTATTGCTAATAGATTATATATATTTAAATAGAAAACATTTATTAGCTTCTAACAGAAAATTATTATGAGTGGTTTTTTAGAATTAATAATCCTAAATATCAATTAAACAAAATTTTCCCAGATGATCCTTTTTGAACAAATCAACTACTTTAAAAAGAACTGTTCAAAAGAAATTAATTGCCTATTTTGAAAGAGATAAGAAGAATTATATTAAAATTGGAATTTTAGGTACGCATTCAACTGGAAAAACCACTTTAGGACATACAATCATGTCATATTTAAAAGAAAACCATATTATAGTAGGTTGGGTCGGAGAAATTGTAAGAGATATACCTGCATCAGTTAATGACCTTTCCGCCTTTTTGTCTCAATATTGGGTGATTAATGCTCAAATAAATAAAGAAATCGAAAGACAAAGTAATAACAATGTTGTAGTTACTGACAGGACAGTTATCGACAATTTTGCTTATGCTAAAAGATCTGCAAATAAAAATTCAATTTCAAAAAAGAACCTCCATGTTTTAGAAACAATTTGTAGAAATTGGGCTGAAACATATGATTTTTTATTTTATACACAAAGAACAAATTACCCTATTGAAAATGATAATTTTAGGTCTGTGAACCTACAATTTCAAATTGAAATAGATGAAATGATAAAAGGAATAATTAACGATTGGAATATTAAAGTTGTAAAACTGGCTGGAAAATACAATGAACGGTTTGAAAAAGTCCTTGAAACATTAAATAAACATCCAAAATTAAATTTAAAAAAATAATAAAATAATATTTTGATTTTCAAAATGAGCTATTATCACGATTCTCATTGTCATTTAACGCAATTTAAAGAAGTTAAGAATGTTATTAAAGACGCAATTGATAAATCTGTTAGAAAAGTAGTAGTCGTTTCAATGTTTAAAGAGGAAAATAAAAAAGTATTGGAATTATATCACCAATTTCCGGATGTAATTTTACCTGCTTTAGGTATACACCCTATTACAATAAATTCTAATTCTGATATAGAAAATTTATTCGGAACGGTTATTAAATTAATTGAACAAAATCTATCAATAATAAAAATTATTGGCGAGATTGGTCTAGATAGATATTATACAAAAGATCCAAATATATGGGAAAAACAAAAATCAATTTTTAATAAATTTTTATCATTTTCTGAAAAACATAAATTAGGTGTTACAGTTCACGGTAAAAATGCTGAATCTGAAATAATGGAGATATTAGAAACGTATAAAATCAGTCCAATAATAATTCATTGGTATTCAGCAAACGAAAAATTGATTAAAAAAGGTATTGATAATGGTTTTTTCTATTCAATAAATTTTTCTGTTAAATATTCAAAAAATGTTAGAAATCTTGTAAAATTAACTCCTATTAACCGGCTATTAACTGAATCAGACGGCCCTGTCAATTATAAAAAGTTAAACATAATTGGTAGACCATCTCTTATTCCAACGATAATTAAAGATATTGTAGAGATAAAAAATTTACAAAAAGATTTTGTTATTGAAAATTTACAAAGGAATTTTGAAAAAATAATTTTAAAAAAATAATGGTGATATGCTCTATAAATTTGTAATTTCCGAATTAAATGCGTTCCATAACTCTTTTTTCCATTTTTATTTCATTTTCAATAACATATTGTAAATGTTCGTCTCGTTCTTTCCCTGTTAGAACTTCAAGACGTCTAATAGCAAGTGGGTCTACTTTTTCTCTTAACATTTTTAGCTCATGGTCTGTTGGTGGTTTGGTCTCAGGAACTTTGTTAGGAACAATTAATTCAAAACCTGTTTTTTCTTGGATTTCTTCGATTGAAACTCCTGGATGTCGCGTTTTAATTCGCATTTTTTTAGTTTTTTCGTCAAAATCAAGATATGCAAGGTCTGTTATGATAAATTTAGGGCCTGCTCCTCCTGCAACTGGCATTTGACCATTGACGTACCCAACACCTGACCTAAAAAACAATTTTTCAGAAGGTACAAAAGTTCGTCTATCATGACGAGTAACATAAAGACTCTGTCCTCTACTATAAAAACCAGAGAAATCCGGAATTCCAGCGGCTCCTGGTAACCTTACTTTTGGGTTGTCCCACGATCCAATACATGTGTTATTCGTATTTCCATATTGATCAATTTGTGCAGGTCTGAAAAATTCGATTGTTGTAAGAGTGTCATGGGGCAGCAATTCAAGGGTACATTCTCCGCTATTATGGATCCGATGGCATCGCGATATAGCTGTATTTTCTAGCCATAATAATGAAACTCTTCGGGCTTCATACACAAATGTATTACCCATTATATAATGAAAAATTGCATTAGGCGCGTGGGTGACTTTTGCTAATGTAAATGCAGACCAAACACAAGGTGTCGCAACTCCAACTATCATTACATCCGTATTTGTAACTTCTCGTGCCATTAAGACTGTAATTAATTCATCAATTGAATAATCCATAATTATCACCTATGTAATTATATTTAAAATAGATTTTATACCTCCAACTTTTTCCAAGTAGTCTCCAATATTTTCAGGTTTAATAAATGTATTAAAATATTCATCATAGTTGATCTTCATATAATTTTTAATGTGAATTGGGTCAAAAGTATAAAACGGATAACAACTGGTCGGGTGTGCTCCAAAAGGAACTCTAACTACTGCATCTACTTTCTGCATAGGGATTTGTCCTTTACCAGGTAATCTAATAATATCTTCAGTTTCAACAATTTTTTCACAAGTAATAATGACTTTCTTTGCAACTTTCGATAGATCGTCATCAATCCAAACAGCACCGGCAATATTTCCATTACCCTTCTCGTCAGCATAAGGGACATGAATTATTGCAACATCTGGCTTAATTGGTGGAACAGCTACTAATCTCTCATTTTTTAATGGATCAACAAATTCTTTAATATCATCCCGTACCTTTAAGATATCTGTATCAATAATCCCTTTTAATGGCATAAATGGTAATCTTAAATAAACTGCTTTAAGTCCTAATGCAATAGACGCCTCAGTTTCCTCTATGACCTTCAATTTTCCACTTTCAACAGCCTCTCTATATCTTGGTGCCAAACCAAATAATTCCATACCAACAAAACTGGCACGGACTCTATTTATACAATTTGCTCCAGCTAATAAATCGACATCAAGTCCCCCAACAAATGTGACTATTCCTAAATTCTTTTTTCCTTGTCTAATTATTTCTCTTATCGCTGAAATTGGCTTTCTCCAAAATGACAGTCCACCAATACCAACCAGATCACCATCTTCTACGTATTGAGAAACTGCTTCTTTTAAACTCATTATTTTATTAATTGCCAATAAAACCCACCATCAATTATTTTTAAAATAACATTTTTTTAGGCTAAAAAATTTATAAATAAAAAATTTGTCATTGCTATTTTTAATTTCTACAATTTTTATTTTAAATTATAATATATTTTAGTTTTTTATGTTTTAATATATTATATTAAGGATTTTTGAAACTAATATCATATAATGAAATTAATATTGATATTAAACTTTATCTTTATATATTTTTGTTAGATGTTCCAAACTTTTATCCAGAACTTAATGAAATGTTATATTATCGAATATTTTAACTAAAAATTTTAATTTTTCGGTGTCGTCTTTATTAAAATTAAATCATTAAAACTACAATTATCAATTATAAACTCAAATTAATCCATTAAGTTAGCATGCCCGATCCAAATTTTATACAATTTTCTTCAGTTTTCACAAAAAAATTAATCAAATTAGGATTTTTCTTAAAAGGTACTTTCAATAACGATAAAACTGAAATTTATATATTTATTTTCGGACTATCTCTTATTTTTTCTACTTTTCCAATATGATTTTTTCAATTTTTCTTTTTGGTAATCTTGATATTCTTTTTCATAAGCTTCTGCTTTATCTATCCATTTTTTTAATATTTTTCTATCAATATTTGTTAACTTTGCAATTTCTTTGAGATTCTCCTTCTCTTCAATTAACTCATTAAGAGTTTCTATTCCTATCATATTTAATTTTTCTATTTGTTTATTTTTAATACCGCCCAATTCTTTTAATAATAAATCTTTTAGTTCATTTCGTTTTTCAGGGATAAATTCTTGATAAAAAATAATTAAAAGGACACCAATTATTAAAGATAATATTAAAAAAACTAAAATATCTGGTCTGAATACTGCCCAAAAATCTTCATTATTTAATAGTAATAACATACAAATAAATGAAGGCGTGCAACTAGCAATTGGTAAAATACCTAAGCTAAATAAACCTCCAAATAGGGTTGCAAATCCTCCAATTCCTAAAAATATGACATATATATTCTCAACTAAATTATCATCATAGAGGACTTTTAGAAAAAAAATTTCAATAATCGTAGAGATAATTAAGAGTATTCCTAAGGTAATTTCAATATAACATAAAATAGAATACAATTTTTTATGTACTATCATGATTTTCACAATTAAACGTTTAAATAAAAAATTAATAATTTACCATTGCACTCATCAGCCAGAATATTAAATCTTTCATCATTACGGGATATTACTTCTATTTTTATTTTATCATCATCATCATTATTTAATCCATCATAAAAACCATTTTTTTCAATTTTTATATTGATACCTCTTTCTTCTATAATTCCCTTCATCATTTTGCTTACTTTCTTAATTGGTATAAAAATTTTCCGTTCGGTTAAAAATAAAATAGAAGTTCCATTCAATACTTTTTTTATATCATCATCACTCAATGTCCATGTATATTTACCTAATTTAAAACTTTTTAATAAATTATGGTTGATCAAATAAATAATTTGAAAATTCTCACTGGTTATTGTATGCTCTTCATCAATGAGTGTTTTTATAATTAAATCAATCGATCTCAATTCCTTAATTTTATTTCTAATCAAATCTAAGATTGGTATTTTCAAATGTTTTTGTTGTAATTCTAAATAAAATTCTTCTGGTGCAAAAATAATTGAAAACATAGTTCCATCAAAAATTAAGATTTTAGCCTAAAAATTAAATAAATATTTCTAATTAGCAAGATTTTTGCTTAATCTTTTACTTCATATTCCATTACTGTATAGGACTCTTTAAAACCTATTTTTTTATAAAGGTTCTTAGCTTCTGTTGCATTTTCTCTGACATTTATTCTTATGATTTCAATGCCTGCATTTTTTAATTCTTCAATAGCTTTTCTTATCAATTTTTCTCCAATACCTTTTCCGCGCCACTTTTCATCGACAATCACATTTGTTATATATCCATATTTATCTGTCCTAGGGTGGTGCTGATAATACTGACCTGTTGGCTTGGTCCTGACCTCTACAAAAGCCATACCAAAACAATGGTCGTCCTCATCTGCAGCTATTAACATACCACCCAGTCCACTACTCAACCTTATACTGATATGTTTTTTCCATCTATCTTCCTCAAATTCTCTTCCAACGCTTGCAGTCAATTGTTGCATCAATCTCTTGGTATAAAGATAATCGCCTTTTTTATATTCCCTAATTCTAATTTTTTCTGAAGCCAATTTTGTTCACCTTGAAATATTTTATTCATTGTACATTTCTATAAATATTTTAAAATCTTGTTAAAATTCATGACTTTTTTTTAAATTAATTTTATTGATATATTTGAGATATGACTAATTATAGAAATTTACTATTAAAAAAAGTTTTATTAGTAGTTTGTATTCCGTATTTTTTGAGGTATTAAATTGAATGATGATAAAAAGGCAATTGTAGAAAAGATCAACGAACTTAAAGCAGGTAAAAAATTATTATTTAACTATAACAACTTAGAAATAAACAGACCAGAAAAAATGAAAAAGGACATCAAAATATGGGATGAAACTCTCAGAGATGGGGAACAAACTCCTGGTGTACAATTAAGTTTAAATCAAAAACTAGATATAATTAAAATAATGGACGATATGGGCATCGCTGTTGTTGTCGTTGGATATCCAGCTGTAAGTGATAACGATAAATTCATAGTTTCCAAAATTGCAAAAGAAAAATTTAATACAAAAATAGCAGCTCCCGCTAGAGCTCATTTAAAAGATGTTCAAGTCGCTGTAGAATGCGAAGTTGATGAAGTCCCAGTTTTTTTCCCAATTTCAGATTTATCATTAAAAAGGGTCCTGAAAATAGAAAAAGAGGAAGCATTAAACCGAATCGAACAGTCTATTCAATATGTTGTTGATCATGGTATAGTTGCGGACTTCGTTCCAGTAGATGCTACTCGTACTCCCTTAGATAGTCTTATTGACTTTTGTAAAGTTGCTATAAATGCTGGTGCTAATAAAATTGATATTGCAGATACGGTGGGGTATCTTCGACCAAAATCAATGAAATATTTGATAAATAAAATAATAAATCACCCCGATATTCCTCAAGACATTATTATATCTCCTCATTGTCATAATGATTTCGGATTAGCTACAGCAAATACATTAGCTGCTCTTGAGGAAGGCGCCAATTATCCTCACGTTACAGTGAATGCATTTGGCGAGCGCAGTGGAAATGCTGCTTTAGAAGAAGTAGTTATGGCCCTTGATTGTTTGTATGGTATTAAAACTGTCAAAACAGAGCACCTTTATGAGTTAGCAGAGTTGACCGAAGCTTATTTTGGTCTGCCTCTATCTGTTCATAAAGCAATTGTTGGAGTAAATTCATTTTCTCATGAATCTGGACTTCATATTCACGCTATGATCTCTGGTGGTCCGTGGACTATTGAGCCATATAATCCACGTAAAATTGGTAGAAATAGGTACTTTTATATGGGTAAATATAGCGGCAGAACTACAATTAGATATTTATTAAATCAAGCGGGAATAAATGCATCTGATACCCAAATTGAACAGATTCTTAGTGAAGTTAAAAGCGAACCATCTAAACTTACAAAACAAGAGGCATTAAATACAATGAAATTGATCAAAAAGAAGATAAGAGAGTCATATCGTGGAATTAGACCTGCGAAATTCTGGGAAATAGTTTATAAAATCACCGGCCAAAAAGCATCTGACCCCTATTTAATGGACAAACCTGTTGAACTTTAAAATTTTTTACAATACTATTGAACTGATTTTTATATAAAACATATTCTTTAATAACCAATTAAAAATTAATTCTATTCATTAAAAATCATATATAGTTTGACAAATTGACCTAAGTTTTTTATTTAAATATCTTTTAATTGATTATTTTTAAAAAAAAGAAATCTTTTTAATCATCATTTTTAAAGTTAAATTACAAACTTATGGAGTTAGATCCATTTGGGAAAATATAATGAAAGAACATTTGATGATATTCAAATTGGTGAAAAAGCAGAATTCACAAAAACTATAACTCAAACTGATGATACATTATTTGCAGGCATAAGTGGCGATTTTAATCCAGTCCATATCGACGAAGAATATGCAAAAAGCACGCAATTTAAAACTCGAATTGTACATGGCGCATTTACATCAGCTTTAATAAGCGCAGTATTGGGAATGAAATTACCCGGCCCTGGATGTATATATGGTGGGCAAGAAATTCGATTTACTGCGCCAGTTCATTTTGGAGATACCGTAACTGCACACGCTGAAGTCATAAAAAAATATACTAAAAAAGATGGTAAACTAAAATTTTTGGAAATTAAAACGCAAGTAATTATCGATAACTGTGTCTATGACCCGAATCATAATGGTAAAGTAGCTGCAGATGGTGTTGCAACCATACTTATGATGAAATAATCTTAAAATTATCTATTATTTTTTTATTTTGTTTTTTCCTCCATATTAAATATTTTATTTTAAATATAATTTAGAACAGGTGAGATTAAATGGACAACAGACCAACAATTGGGTTAGATATTGGGGGTACTAAAATTCGGGGTGCTATAATTGATTCTTATGGAAATATTATTGATAACCTAAAAATAATTAAATTTCCATCAAAAAGGAGCAAAAAAATTTTCGAAAAATGTTTATTCGAATGTCTTGATGATTTAATCAATAATTTTGCAAAATTATTTCCTGATTTAAAAGTTAAAATTGGTATAGGCTCAGCTGGCCCACTTTCAACAATAGATGGCATATTATATTCACCTGAAAATATTGGCTGTGGCGAATATAATATACAAAAAAGAATAAAGGAAACATTTCCTGCTGAAAAAGTCTCGCTAATTAATGATTGTGAAGCAATTGCCTTGGGATATTATAAATATGCTCCAAATAAAGAACAAGGACTGGAATGCAGTGCACTTGGGTTAATAGCACCTGGAACAGGCCTCGGTGCAGCTATGATATTAAATGGAATGCCTTACTGGGGCGGAAAAAGGACTGGGTATTTAGCTGTTGAATTATCTAAAACACCATATTTTGGGAGTAATAAGGATGAGGTACAAGCAAGAATTGGCTCAAATCTTGAAGATTTTGCCAGTGGTATGGCAGTTTATCCAATATTAATGAAAATATTTGGTGGTCCATCATCAAAAATTGTTTCTAATCAAATTATAAAAACTCGAAAAGAAGAACGAGCTTGGATGATAGAGCAATTTGCTCGGTCAACTAAAAACCAAGAATTTATACAAAACTATCCCGCATTTGCTAATTTTAATGTAGATAAAAATTGTTTATTAACTTATAAAAATCTTGGTAAGCATATAGGTTATGCAATTGCAGCTTTTATAACTAATTTCAACCCAGATATTTTAATTTTAGAGGGCTCTATTATGAACGCCTATGATCTATTTAAAAATGAAATGATGTCCTCTTTTAAATCATCTGTTTATCCAGAGCATCGTAAAATCCCCATTATTAAAGGTTCTTTATCAAATGCAGGCGTTAAAGGGGCATCATATTTTGTAAGACTTTGATTTCGCTGTAAATTCATTATTCACTTTAATATTTTTGAATATTAAAAAGTTTTAAAATATCTTTATAAACCCCATTCTTACGGAGAGAATACTACTAGAAGAATACGTAGAGATGTATTATCCCCGTAATATATACACTAATAACACTTAGCGAACTCAATTATAACATAATCAAAAATAATAATTAAACCGAATAAAAAACAATTAATAAGTGATCTTGAAAATGATGCAATTAATTACATTACATTTACCTGTTTCATATTTAGAAGGAATTGAAGAATTGGTAAAAAAAAGAGTCTATCCAAACCGATCAGAACTAATTAGAGTAGCCGTTAGAGACTTACTAAAATCTGAACTATGGAACAGAATAAAAGCTAACGAATAAAACTCAGTAATTAAATTCTTCGTATCTATTTTTTTTCTTCTTGTAGAAATAGCTGTTTCAAAATTAATATTCATCTTTAAGTTCTTTTAATACAATACATGATTCAATCTCGTTTATACCTTGTATATTCCGAATTCGCTCAATAAATTCATCGAGTTTTGACAAGTTTTGTACTGAAACCTTGACTAAAAGCCCGTATTTACCACTCATATAATATGCTTCAGAAACTTCCGGAAAATCTATAATTCTGTTTGCAATTTCTTTAACTAATTTATTTGATTGTTTTGGAATAATTGTTAAAAATGACATTATAGACCTTTCCATAGCTTCTGGATTTAATACAATTGTAAAATTCTTGATAATTCCATTTTTAACTAATTTATTCACTCGTTTTCTAATGTTCGACTCCGAAACATTTAGGTCATTAGTAAATTTTCGAAAAAGACGCCCGTGCATCTTTCTTTAACAATTCTATAATCTTTTTTTTAAATTGTCTAAATTTTCCGTAGATAATCAATTTACTAAATTAGTTTAAATTATGTATATAAATTAATGATTTTAATAAAAAAGTATTGTTTCTAATTAAATTTAGTAAAATTTTTTCAAAACAATTTTATATTTCGTACTGTTATATAACATGGATATATTTTAATTAATGGGTGATATCATTCCATTTTACAAGTCAAGATTATTTATTTCCGTTTATATTGACGCATAAAATAAATATTTTAATTTTTATTGACTATCTTTAATTTATTATTAATTTAAATTATAAATTTACTAATTTTTAGGTAAATAATTATTATTATAAGTTATGGAACTAACATTTATTGGAAATTCTTCAGAAATTAACTAAAATAACCTTGATTTTAAGTAAATTTATCATAAAAGGGGAAAATTTATAATAATAAAATCTTATGTTATTTATTAGAAATCTTCAATTAAATTAAAAAAGTGAAAAAAAAAATGAAATTTGGAATTGAATTTGTTCCTGATTCTAACATTTCAAAAATTGTGGCACTTACACAATTAGCTGAAGAAAATGGGTTTGAAAATGTCTGGATTACGGATCATTATAATAATAGGAATGTATACGCTACGTTAACGGCTATTGCATTAAATACTAAAATAATAAAAATGGGGACTGGAGTCACTAATGCTGTTCTAATATCTCCTGCATGGACTGCAGCAGCAATACAGACAATAAATGAAATTTCAAAGGGACGCGCAATCTTAGGTATTGGAGCAGGAGATAAAGCAACTTTTGCGAAACTTGGTCTTTCTTTTGAAAAACCATTAACTCGGATTAAAGAAGCAGTTCAAGCCATAAAAACTCTCCATCAAGGGAAAAAATTAGATTTTGAAGGTTCAGTTTTTACTTTTAAAGGTGCAAAACTTGGCTTCCAAACTCCAAAACACAACTGTGGTGCAATGTTAAAAAATAAAGCAGTAAAAGCAGCAAAAAAAGCAGCAAAAGGAAAAGGTGAACCAATGGTCTGCGATGTTTGCGGGAAACCAATAACCACTGACACAATCATAAATAAAATTCCAATATATATGGGCGCACAAGGACCAAAGATGCTTGCTTTAGCTGGACAATTAGCTGATGGCGTCCTTATTAATGCATCACACCCTAAAGACTTCGAATCTGCAATTAAAAATATTAAAGAAGGTGCTGAAAGCGCTGGACGATCTTTAAATGACATTGATATTACTGCTTATGCAAGCTTCTCTGCAGACCAAGACTCTAATGCTGCAAAAAATGCAGCAGCTATTGTAGTGGCTTTTATAACCGTTGGAAGTCCTCCCATTGTTCTAGACCGTCATGGTATTAAAAAAGAAGATGTTGACAAAATTAATGAAGCACTGGGTAAAGGCGATTTTGGTGCTGTAGCTCAGTCAGTGACTCCCGAAATGTTTGAAGCATTCACTATAGCTGGAAATGCAGATTATTGTATTGAAAGAATTAAAGGCCTAGAAAAAATTGGCGTTAATCAGGTAGTTGTAGGTTCACCCATTGGCCCGGACAAAAAGAGCGCAATAAAATATATTGCAGAAAATATTATAAAGCCATTTAAATTATAGATTTTTAAAATCCTTTATTTTTTTAAACCATTTTTAAAATTTTTAATCTATTTCTTTAGCGTAATTAAAATTCATTTTCAAAATCAATTTTGATGATTTATTCCATAACAAGGTCTTTTTGATTTAAAATTATTATAATAGTAACATGTTTTTTTATTACAATATTTTCCATCAAAAATATTTAAAAAATTGCGAGTAATTTGGGCTATCAAACTCTCTTCAGTAGTTACAAGTCCAATTTCAAAATTTCTTTTCATAGCTGAACGAGTACCCAGACCAAAACCAGTCAAATTTGCTGACCCAAGATATACTAATTTTAAGTCTATAATTATTGTTTTAAGATGTATACGAGAGCAAGATTTAACTCTTAAATTACCATTCTTTATATTATTTCGTAATTTTGTAATTAATTTTGTTTTATAGGCTCGAGGTTGTATTAAAAAATAGATTATTACACCTTTATTTGCCAAGTTAATTAAAACATCTGAAAGAGAAATAAATTTATTATTCAAATTTAAGCGAATATCTTGTAAATTGTAAGTTCCTATCAGTAAATATTTTTTTATTTTTACAATTTGTTCCAAAATGATTTTACTAAAAAGTTCATGGTTATCAAAATTGACTAATCTAGTATAAGGTTCGCTTATTTTTTCCATATTTTGTTCAATATTAAATAATAATCTATAATTTAAAAAGTTATTATTTTTTTTTAATTTTTATATCTAACAAGTCTTCAAATAATCTAATAAAGTCAAAATAACTATATTGTCATAATTAGAGACAAAATTTTTCCAAAATATAATATAAATGAAAAAGAAACTATTAAATAAAAAAAAAGTGAAACAGATATTGTTTTTATTAATTATGCTATTTTATATGCGCCACCGGCAACTACCAATACTTGTCCTGTAATATATGATGCTCTATCTGATGAAAGGAAGACAATTGCATTTGCAATATCTTGTGTAGTACCAAAAAGTGGACCTATATCTTCTCTTCTTTTTAATAAAATTGAATTTATCATTGGTTTACTCTTATCACTTTTTATAAAAGCATCTGTTAAAGGTGTATGTACTAGCCCTGGAGCAACAACATTAGCTGTAATTCCTAAATAGCCCAATTCTTCAGCCAATGTTTTCGCCAATCCGACCATTGCTGCTTTTGCTGAAGAATAATTAGCTTGTCCTCTATTTCCCTTAAAAGCTGTTGATGAAATAAAGACTATTCTACCATATTTTTCTTGTTTCATATGGGGAATAACTTCATGGCATAACCACCAATGTCCTTTTAAATGGACATTCAATACTTCATCCCATTGTTGTTCTGTCATTTTATGTGCCATTGAATCTCTTAATATTCCTGCACAACAGACTAAAATATCAATTTTTCCAAAATGATCAATCGCAGACTTTACAGCTGCAGATGACTCTTCAAGGATAGTAACATCACAATGTGGTGCAATTGCATCTACACCTAATTTTTTGCATTCTTCGGCTACTTCTTCAGCTTTTTCATATTGTTTATCTGCAACGACCACATTTGCTCCTTCACTTGCAAATGTTAAACATGCTTGTCTTCCAATTCCTGAAGCACCACCTGTTACAAAAGCAACTTTTCCTTTTAAAAACATATCCATAATTATCTTACCTACCTAAATCGGTTATTTTATTAATTAATCAATTTTCTCTTTATTTTTTTCTCGAAACCTTCTAATTAATTAAACTGAAAAAATATTTTTAATGATTTTTTATTAAGTTTTTCACTTTTAAATAAATTTTTATTTATAAATAAATTAATAGCGAATTAAAACTCAATTTCTAAAATTAAAGATTATTTTTATTTAAAACTCTCAGTTAATTAATCAAATTAAAATTTTATTATTTAAAAATAATTGACCTATAAAAATAAATTAAAATTTTTAAAAAAAGAACATTTTCCATAACTATCTTTTTATTATAATTAAAAAACCTTTAAAATTTGTATTGAGGGAAATATAAAAAAAAATTCAAATTAAGAAAGGAAATTATTAAATATTTGAAAATTAAAACTTTAAAAAAGGTATATTCGTATTTGAATTTTAATCATTTTTAATTCGAAGGTATTTATAATGAGTGACGAAGGAGAAAAAAAAGAACTCAGTGAAGAAGAAAAGAAACGGGAATTAGAACAAAAACGTAAAGAATTGGAAGAACAGAGAAAAAAAGTAATTGCTTCCGCAGAAGAATCTGAGTCAAAAGGGAATATTTCTGAAGCTCTTAAATTTTATTCTATTGCGAGAGATCTTAGTGAACAATTAAATGAAAAAGATAGAGTAAAAATCTTTGAAGAAAAAGTAAAATTACTTTCTAAAAAAGAAATGGAAATCAAAAAGCAAAAGGAATTAGATAGACGTAAAGCCGAAATCGAACAAGAACGAGAAATGTTAATAGAATCTGGTGATGCAGCTGTTAACGAAGGTCGGTTTGATGATGCTATCAAAGATTATAATAAAGTAATTGAACTTAGTAAACAGATTAATGACAAAGACATGATTAGCGAATATCGGAACAAAGTAAATGATTTAACAAGTAAAAAAGCTGAATTAAGAAGAAAATTTGAATTACAACAAAAAGTAAAAGAGTTGGAAGTTAAGCGGAGAGAAGTCTTGAGAAAAGCGGAAGATGCTGTTGCAAAAGAACAATATAGAAAAGCAGGTGATCTATATGAAGAGGCTGCAAAAATATCGGAAGATATGGCACAACCAGAGCGGACTGCAATGTTTAGTGCCAGAGCAGAAGAGATGCGTGAAATTGCCAAAGATATTGAAAAAAGAGAAGAGGAAGAAAGAAGAAGAGCAGAACTTGAAAAAGAGCGTATCAGACTAGAAGACCAAAGAGCTAAAATGTTAGGTAAAGCAGAGAAAATGCTCGAAAGAGGTCAATTTAAAGCAGCGGCAGAAGCCTATGAAACAGCAGCAAAACTATCACTAGATTTAGGAGAAAAAGAGGTCGCAACTGGATTTACAGCTCAAGCCAGAGATATTAGAGAAAAAGAACCTCAATTAAGAGCCGAATGGCGTATGGAGAAAAAACGCAAAGTTATTCGAGTTATTCGTGAAAATCTACTTAATAAAGGCGATAAATTTCTTGAATCTGAAGAATATTTAGCAGCGGCTAGAATATTTATTAAAGCAGCAGAATTATCAAAAGATGCAGGAGAAAAAGACAAAGCTAAGGAATTTCAATTAAAAGCTGATGAGTGCCGTACCAAAGAAAAACAAAAGAGAGATGAACTATTGGACAGAGTTGCAAGAGCTGTAAGAGCTGTAATAACTTTAAGATTAATGGAACCACAAATTGCTTCTGAAGTTTTCAGTTGGGGTAGCGAATTTACTGTAGTAATTAAAATTTGGGATATTGGTGCTTTAACTGTAAATTTTAGAGAAGGTGAAGCAACTATTACTAGGGGTGAATCTGTAAAAACTGATGTAATAATCGAAGGGACTAGTGAAAATCTTATGAAATATTTCTCAGGGAAGTTTACCTATCCAACTTTTGCTAAATGGTTTGGAAAAATTAGAACTCGTGGCCCCTCTAAAAATATTAAAAAAGCTGAAACAGTATATTTATTACCTCCATTACAAAAGGATATTGAAAAGAAATTAGAATACAGCGCTCTAATACCGTTATTGAGCGCAGTAGGGATAACTGCTTTAATCTTAATAACTTTAGCCCCATGGAAAGTCGGTCATTATTTAAAAACTGATGTTATTGATTATTTTATTAATTTAATTAATATGCTTGGAGTCCAAGATACTCAAATTTTTGGATCGTTTACAATTGGTCAAATTTTAACAATTTTTGGGGGTTTAACTGAACCTTTTTTGATTTTTATACTCTATTTTACAATTGCGACTATATTAGTTCTTTTCACTCCAGTTTATGCCTATAAAAGAATCCATTTCGAAGGTAAAAAGAAGAAAAAGACCAAAGAAAGAAAGCGCATTATAAGACAGAATATTGTAAAAGAAGCAGAAAAACTGTATAAACAAGGAAGATTTTCTGATGCCTCTAAAAAGTGGCAGAGAGCTGCATTGATTTCAGTAGAATTGTCCGATGAAGATAGAGCAGCTGAATATGCCAGTCGAGCATATACTTTGCAGGGTAAAACGGACGAGCTAAAGAAAAAATGGAAAATAGAACGTAAAAAAGAAGTAGAAGAACGCACCAGAAAAGAATTAGCCGCCCAAAGAGAATCATTAGAAAAAGAACGTAAAAAGGTTCTAGACATGGCAGCTGAAGCAGAAAACCAAGGAAATCTATTAGATGCAAGCAGACACTATAAACTCGCCTCAAAATTGTCTCTTGAAATTGGTGATAAAGAAATGGCAAGAGAATTAAACGAAAAATCAAAAGAAGCCAAGCGAAGAGAAGCTGAATTAAGGCGTAGAAGAAAAACTGAATTAGAACGTGTTAGGCAAGCTGAAAAAATAGAGCAGTTAGAATCACAATTGAAGGAATCAATTGAAATTGCAGAAGTCGCAATAACTGAAGAACGTTGGGAAGACGCAGCTCAATATTACACTATAGCAAGTAAGATTGCCGCGGATATGGGCGATTCTGAAATGTCTATCGCTTACAAAAATAAAGCAAATGAATTCAGGAAAAAGTCTGAATTGGAAACTTCTCGAGCATCTCTTGAAGAACAACGTAGAAAAGCCATTATTGAAGCAGAGGCAGCAACAGTTGATGGTAATCTTGAACGGGCTGCACAATTCTATATGGAAGCATCAAAAATATCACAGCAATTAGGCGAAAAAGATATCGCAGAAGGCTTTAAAGCTACTGCTGAAGACTTAAAGAGACAAGCAAAATCATAAAAAACTAAAATTTTAATTAAATTTTATTTTCTATTTCTATTACTTTTTATTATTTTAAAACTCTTCATCAAAATCTTTACCACCTAAAAAAATTCTCGAAATTTCTGCATATAGATTTAACATAGTTTCAGGTCTTAACGAAGAAATTGGGAGTAAAGACCCACATAAATTTATTTTATTGAGAAGACTATTTACTGCAATATTAAATTCCCTTTTTTCACCTATACTTTCTGATTCAATCGCATTTTTTAGTTTGTCTTCATTATTTGACCAATTTAATATATTTTCAAATTCTTTTTCTGACAAAATATCTATTTTTGATAATAAATAAATTTGAGGGACATGGTATCTAATTTGAACTGAAAGACCTAATAGCAGTGTAGATAAATAACCTGATGGTGTTTTTGCCAGGTTAGGGTCAACTAAGTATAGAATTCCACCATTTTTATCTATCAAATTGGAAATTAAAAATTTTCCTATACTTCTATATGCAAATAATTCCATCTGTCCTGGTGTATCAATAATAACGTGGTCTGGTTTTAATATTTCAATTTCATCTTTTAAATCATTAATATAATTAATTATCATGTCAACACTCGCAATTATTCCACCGTTCAGACCAAGGTTATATTGGAGCATTATCTCTTCAGTATTTATAAATTCTCTAATGTCAATATCTGGCCTATATGGCAAATTTTTAGTACCTGGGTCAAGGTTAACTGTTATTGCATCAATTTCTTCTTGTGAATTCATGTAATTACTTAATGCACTGCATAATGTCGATTTTCCCGAGCCCGCTGTCCCTATAATAAATTGAAAAATCATATTTTTCACTTAATAATATTAATTATTCATCTATTAATTTAATAGATTTATCATTAGATTCTAATAATTTAATTAGTCTATTTTTAGCGTCCGAAACTTTATCTTTTGAAATTTCTTGTTTATCAAGACATGTAATAAATACTTCAACCCAAGGCTTTCCATTTTTTAATCGCGGTTGAGTTTTTATCCAAACATTTGAAATTTCACTCATTATCTGGTTTACAAATGGCGCGATTTCAGATTCAACACAGTCTTGTACAATAAAACCTGTTTTTGAAAATTTTAGACCAGTTTGAGATACTTTATTCATAATTATTGATTTTATCGAGCTATTAAATATTGATTTCATTTCTTTCGGAACGCCTGGTAAACAAAATATTTCTATATTATCAAAATATTTAATATGGACTCCTGGAGCTATTCCAGCAGAATTATACAGGGGAATACTATTTGATGGAATAGTTGCCATTTTGATCTTATGTTCATTTAATCCCTTATTTTTTAAAATATTCAATTTTTCCGCAAGTTTGTATTGCTTTTCTATCATATCTAAGGCGTCTTGATTTAATTTAAGTTCAAATTCTTTTCCTAGTGCTTTAACTACTCCTTTTAATGTCATATCATCGAAGGTAGGTCCTAAACCGCCTGAAATAATTAAGAAACCAGGTTTACTTTTTAAAATGTATTTTATAGTATCTGAAATAATATCAACATCATCTGGTATGGTTATAATGCGTCTAACTTGGGCTCCAATATTTGTGATTTTCTCACATAAAAATTGTGCATTTGTATTTATAATTTTTCCGTTCAATAATTCATTTCCTACGAAAAGCAGCTCGACTGAAATTATCATTTTCGTTTTCTTTTTATAAATTCTATTTTTATAATCAAAATGACTATAAATATTAACTGAATATAAATATTTCCCATATAATACCAGCGAAATTCCTCTAAAGAATAAATTATATAAAATTTATTGTAGAACGCCATTAAAAGTTATTTTAAAATTTCAGATAATATTTCAATTTCTCTTAAATTCTTTTGGAATTCATAAAAACTGGGTAATCTTCTCTTTTAAATTTTTAAAAATCATTTTTTTGATTCTTTTATTTTATCATGATTTAATTAAAAATTTATGTCCAACAAGAGAAATGCATATATTCTAATTCCTTGACATACATCTTCAATGTTCACTTTTTTTCCATTATAATTAAAGTTAACCATTAATGATAATAATACTATAAAAGAAATTATTTGTTGAGGAAGATGTAAATATGAAAATAACATTTCTTTTCTCCCAAAACTTTTTTCAAAAATTGTATAAATAAAATTTTTGAGATACAAAATTAAGTTTAAAGCATCTGGAGAAAAGAACTTTTTGAGGCCATATCTAAAAAAGTCAGATAATTTGTTCTGAAAATTATATTTTGTAATTTTGTTAGACTTAGATAAAAATTGTAAAGGGACTGATTTGTTGTTAAAAAGGTCGATTGCAATATTAAGTATATCATTAAATCCTTTTTCTAAATTATTTTCTCTATTATGAACATTAACATTTACTAATATAAATAAATGAAATATTAATGTAGAAATAGGTCTATTATTTAACCCTATATTTTGTAATTCATAACTCGGATATTGTTTAGAAACCATTTTTTGTAGTTTATATAAATTTGAATTTATAAAGTCTCTCTTAAATAACTCAGGGATCTTAATTTTTACCATATTTTTAAATTTATCGGTATACCTTATTCGATATAGGTCAAATAATGAGTAATAATAAATAGGTGGTATTTGGAATAATAGTTCATGTAAAATTAAGGTAGCGTTTTTAATATTTTTATCGAGTACTATGTTTGAGTTTTCATAGTTTGTCAACAAAATAGATAATAATTTTATTGAATTGATAATTTCACTTTTCAAATTTTTTTTAATAGATTTTTTATTATTTTTCATTTTTTGATTTAGGTCATAATTTATCTGTTCATCTATCAGGTCTAATAGTGATAAAGCACCTTTAGAAAATTTTATTTCCCTCGGGATATTTCTTTTATTTACTTTATCTATGAATAATAATCTATCTAACCCAAGAAACAATTTGTAATAATTCATTTTGTCCTTATTAATAATCCTTCTAATATCAAGTAATTTAAAATAATCAAGAATTATTAAAGTGCATTGAATTTCAGGCAGTTCCACTACTAACTTATTATTTTTTGTTAATGATTTTGCAAATAATTGTATGAAACTTTTGAACAAGGTATTAAGGTTATAATTACAATCTGAATAAAATTTAAATTGATTCTGTAAATAATTATTTAGGACATTTTCTGAAATTTTCGTGAAATTAAATTTATGCAAAAATTTATTATATGGTCTAAAATCTAATTGAACATTTGACTGAGAAATTTCTAATTTAGCATTTCGATTATATAATAAATTTTGCAAAATGATTCCTCGTTTTTTTAATTATGAATCTCACTAATATTTTTAAAAAAAGTATATAATATCTTAATCACATTAAGATAATATTTATAATGATTTGAGAGTCGTTAATCTAAAATATTAATGCCTTAATTATAGTTTATATCATAATAGTTTGAAAATATTTAAAAATAATTATTAAATAGTCTAGATAATGATAAATTTTAGAATTTTAATAAAGAATAATTAAAACGGCATTTTGAGATTGAATAACTTGAGAAATTATCAATATGTAGAAAAAATTTTATATTTTTGAATAAATTTGACTTCAAACATAATAGATGTCTTTTAAATACGAGTGTGATATATATAAAAGAAGATTGTTATGATATTACTGTCGAATTAGTAGAATTGCAAAGAAAAGCCAGAATATTTGAAGAGAAAAGGGATAAATTTCAAGCTGAAGCGAGAGAATGGGCTAAAAAAAGAGATTATCTTAACTCTAAAGTGGGAGAACTCCTAAATCAAGCTCAAGCTGAAAAAAAATTGAGGGACAAATTCAATAAAAAAGTAAAAGACCTAAAAAAAGAAAAAGAAGCAATAAAGGAAAAATTAGACGAATATCAAAAAAATGCAAATCAAATAAAAAAGGATTTAGATAGTATATCTAGTAAAGACTTAAAAAAAATTATGAAAATACGAAAACAAATTAAAAGTCTCGAGTGGAAATACCAAACCAATGTTATAAATACAAATGAAGAAAAAGAAATTATTGGTCAAATTGACCGATTAGAAAAAACATTAGAAGGTAATAAAGACCTATTAATTTTATTGAATCAACTCGAAGACCAATTAAATAAAATTAAAGAAATACAAAAAGAATTGAAGAAAAAACAGAGAGAAATTGTAAATATTGCTCAAAAAAGTCAAATCCATCATCAGAAAATGGTCGATATTTATAATGAAATTGATACTAAAATTCGACCTGAAGCTGATAAAGCACACCAAAAATTTTTAAGTTGTAGAAAATTGGCTGATCAAAATCATGAAAATTTGAGCATGCTAATTCCTAGGATTAGAATTTTGAAAAAGAAATTAATTCAAAAAAGAAATGACATTAATAAAATAAGTGAAGTTGTAGAAACTAGAGTAAAAAAAGCATTAGAAAAAGTAAAAGAAGGGAAACGCCTCACTTTGGAAGAATTTCAATTGCTAGTAAAAAGTGGGTTGCTTTAATTAAATAGTATTGCTTAAGTAAAGATAGATTATAATAAATTCAAATATAGGAATATTTCAGATGTCTTCTATTATTGAGAAATTTTTTTCTGGTTTAAAATTTCTTTTTGGTAAAGAATATAGATATTATTCAATATCTTTTATAATTATTACACTAGTTTTAACTATAAGTTCATTTAATTTATTTGTTATAAAGCCCCATGCAGTTATGTCTATTACAGTAATGATTGGTTTAAGTTTTGCTCATTCGTTTTTTGTTTTGGCATTACTTTCTTTTACTCACGAAAAAGTAAGAGATTTTTTATTAGAATCAAAATGGCGGGGCATTATTGCTCCTCTATTTACGATTTTTGGCACATTAATTTTCTTTATTTTTTTTAATGAAATAATTAATAGAGTTTTTACCATATATATTACAATAATTGTAATTATTTGTGTTTATGCATGGTTAGTTTTTCAAGCTATTGGGATAAACTTTTTTAGTAAATTTACATCTGAATGGATTAATGAAAGTATCCCAAATTATAAATGGAAAATATCTCTTAGCATAATATTTTGTGTTATTATTTCTATTCTTTTTTTCTTATCTTATCCAATCATTTCCGAATTAAAACCTCTTGTAATGACTGTCTATCCATTTTATCCAGTTGATAGTTTATTTTTTATTAATTTAGGTATTTTTCTTACAGCGATTATAACTACTACCATTTCTCTTTTTAAAAAAATGTTTAGTGTTAGTTTATATATTTCAGGTTTTTTTCTAATCTGTTTTGGATATCAATTTTATCTTCCAATAAGGATAATTATCTATGCTGTAAGTTATTTTAGAGGCTGGATACCCACAATATCTATATTTGACCTTTTAATAGTCCTTGGAGCTTTAATTTATACCCTTCAATCTTTTGGTGGTTATATCTCAAAAGGGAAAAAGACTATCATTGGCTTATTTTTTATAATTTTTGGAGTTTCATGGATATATGAAACTTGGTATATTTCTACATTAATGATGGGCGCAATGCATGGGGGTGAAGTCGAGCTGACTAATCTTATTTTAAGTGGTATTTCTGATTTTTTGATTTATGTCTTTAGTTCTATTTTATCCATTGCATTAGGAATTTCTTTTTACATTAAATTTCAAAAAGCCTATCTGGAGTATGTTGCGACATAAAATGAAGTACAAGTTTAAAATTTTCGGAAAACCAGAAAACAATGGGATCATCGAAATTGAAATTGATGATAATGACACAATTTATAGTATTAAAAAGAAAATAATTAAAACTCTCAACCTCCAAATTGATCCCGCTAATATAAAATTAATTAAGAAAAATGAAGAAAAAGTCCTATAATTTACGCGAATATTGTTCAATATACCCTTGAATGTATTTTATCACTTTTTCTCTTGGTTCAAAAACACCAAAATGGCCTTCACATAAAATGTCCGCTTCTAATTTCAATAATTTATTCATTGATTTTAAATAATCTTTTAAGTTGGAACCAAAACTTTTCATTAACGGGCCGTGAATATCTTGTCCAAAAAGTACTCGTTTATCATTAATATCAATATATAGCGATATACCACCAGGAGTATGACCCGGCGTAAATAAAATTTTAATGGTATCTCCTTTCCATTCGATCATATTTAATTCTCCTTTTAACTTAATGTCTACCTTGCATGGTTCATATTCGACTCCATAAAAAAATGCTGCAGTTCTTTCTGGGTTTTTTCTACCTTCAATAATTGGAGATTCTATCTCATGTGCAACAACTTTTATATCAAATTTTCTTTGTAATGCCGATGCGCCGCCTATATGGTCGATATGGCAATGTGTCAATATTAAATATTTAAGATTATTTGGATTAAGATTCAATTTTTTAATATTCTTTATGATATTATCAACAGAATTTTCATCTACCCCTGAATCGATTAATATTAATTCATCATTGCTTGAAATAAGATATATCAAACAATCTCCATCTCCAGAAATTCCTGGCCCTCCAATCAAATATATTCCATCATAAATTTTTAAAATCTTATTCAATTAAGTCCCCATATTAATTATTTTTTTGAATATTTAATTTCATTCTAAAGGCTGATTCACCCCAGGAATAAAACTTTTTAACCAGTTCAAGTTTTTTAAACCCCAAATTAGAATAAAATTGGATCGCTTTATAATTTGACTCTTTAACATGAAGATAAAGAGTAAAAATATTCCTTCTTACGAGATTTTCAGACAATTTTTCAATTAATTTTCTTCCAATTCCTTTATTTTGGTAGTTTGGACTGATCGCTATTGCATATATTATTCCTGAATCTCTTGGTTCAAATTTTTTAGTAATAGTTACAAGGATAAATCCGACAATCTTATTTGAAATTAAATCTTCTGCAACGAGAAATAAATCTGGATTATTCCTATGAAAAATATTGTATAATGACTTAAAACTTACTTCTAACGTCTCTTTATTGATTTTATATACGCTTTTCTCGTCAATAGGAATATATTCTCGTATTCTGATATTCATTTGTTTCATTTTCTTTTTTCTTACAATTTATATTTTATTCAAAATAATTGAAATATGTTTGTAGAAAATAAAAATTATGTCAAAAAATAATTTAAATAAATTTTTTTTAAAATTTTTTTTTATTATTCTCCTCTAATTTTCTTTAAGGAAGTTTCCTAATTTAATTTGAAAAATTTTAATTACAAATTTATTATGATTTGAATTGGTCATAACCAACATTTTTTATTTTGTACTCTGTGTTGTCTTTCCGCAATAATATATTATTTTCTTTATAATTGGAAACTTCGCCAATTTTAATTAAATTTACTCCGAGTTTATGGGCTTTTTTAATACTTTCTTTCCATTTATCTCCATATATAGTTAATAATAATTCGAAATCTTCTCCATAATATAAAATTAGGTCTAAAGGGTCAAGTTTCAATTTATTTGCCACATAAAATACTTCATTTTGAATTGGAAGAGATTCCTCATAAATAACAAAACTTACCTTACTTGCTCGACTTGTCTTATACAATTCCCATCCAAGTCCATCACTAATATCTCCACAAGATGAAACAATCCCCAGATCTTTTAAAATTAAAGACTCTTTAATTCTAGCTATTGGTTCTAAAAATTTCGGATAAAGTACATCTTGAATATTTTTTGGCAATTTAAGATTATTTTTCCATGCGAAATACCCGGCTGCAGAATCTCCCAAAGTCCCCGTCACACAGACTATATCTCCAATTTTTGCATTATTTCTTGTAATTAATTTATTTTTAGTAGTTAGTCCAAGTGCTGTCCCTGCTATTATTAAGTCATCTGTTTTGTTAATATCTCCTCCAAAAATACATGTCCCGTATTCTTCTGCACTTTTATTCATTCCCATTGCAACTTTTTCTAAAAATTCTACATTTATATCTTGAGGTATTCCGACCGATATTACCATACCAATTGGTCTTGCTCCCATTGCTGCTAAATCACTGACATTCACAGTAATTGCCTTTTTTCCTACTTGTTCCGGTGTAGCAATATCCGGTATATGCGTTTTTAACCCAATCATATCTGTAGTAACAACTAATAACGCTCCATTATCTAATTCTATAACTCCTGCGTCATTAAATTCTCCTAAGTTCTTATTTACTCCCAAAAAAATATTTGGCATTGTAATAAAATTTTTCCTAAAAATTTTGAGAATTATTTGCTCATTAAGATTTGATATTTTCATTAAATTTTCACCTTTAATTTTGTCAAAAATTTATTACAAAAAATTGAATAAAAATAATAACAAAATTTTACAAATTATTCAATTTTTTTTATTTAATTAACATTATAAAGGTATTTATTGAGAAACACTTAAAAATTAACTTGATTTTTATAATTAAAACAATATTTCTAAAAACTATAATTTAACAAAACCAAAATTAATGGCTGAAAAATTATGGAAAAGCCTCTTAAATTTATTGATTTACATGTACATAGTTGTTATTCCCATCACGTTATTTGGGGAAAAGATGCTTTAGCAACACCTAAAAAAATTATAAGTGTTGCAATGAAAAAAGGGTTAAATGGTGTTGCAATTACTGACCATGACAATGTTAAAGGGGGATTAATGGGTATAAAAATTCTTAAAGAAATGGAAAATAGAAATGGATTTCAAGTAATACCTGGTTCGGAAATTTCCAGCGCAGATGGTGATATTGTAGCAATTGGAATTACTGAGGACATAGAACCAAATCTATCTGCTATAGAAACTATTGAAAAAATCCGCGAAGCAGGTGGTATTGCTATTGCTGCGCACCCCTATTTACATATAACAAGAAATAGTGTAAATGGTAATTTTATTAAAAAAATACCTCGTAAAAAAAATTTTGATGGAATTGAAACTTTTAACGCAAGTATTGGCTATCATAAAAATGAACGCGCAAGGAAACTAGCCGCCACTTTGAATATTCCTGGTATTGGTTCAAGCGATGCTCACTGGGCATTTGACATTGGAAATGGAGTTACTGGTTTTGAGTTAGACTCAATTTCATTAGACCAAATAATTGAAGAAATTAAAAAAGGAAGGACTATTCCATTTGGTAAAAAAAATAGTATAATTTCAAGATGTGGGCTATATATTTGTAAATTTATGAACCTTCTTAAAAGACCTTTTAATAATGATTCTATATAATAAATTAATAAGTTTCAAAGTGTAATTTCATCTCGAGTTTTTTTCTTGTTGGTCCACTTTTTTCAATTCCTGTTGGGATTCCTATTGGAATTAAAGCAACCGGTTTAATGCCATCTGGAATTTTTAAAATTTTTCTCACCTCATTTTCATTAAAAGCACCCACCCAACACGCTCCCAATTCTGCATTTGTAATTCCTAATAAAAGTATCATAATTGCAGCAGATACATCTTGAATTGAATATAAATCCCATCCTCTTTTTCCATAAATTTTTGATGATAACTCTTGATTCGCGCAAGCTACAATAAGATGACTACATTGAGTAATAAACATTTGATTTAAAGCGGCTTTTGCAAGTTTCTCTATAGTTTCTCTATTTTTTATAATGATAAATTCCCAAGATTGTATATTTCCAGCTGATGGTGCACGTATAGCTAAATTTAATAGTCCTATGATAATTTGGTCTGAAACCTTATCTTCCTTAAATGAGCGAATAGAAAATCTATTTTTAACAACCTTTTCGAAGTCCATATTCCTTCTTCCTCAATTAAAATTTTAAAATTAATGTTCAAATTAAAAAATAGTCGTTTTTTGTTATATTTTTTTTGTAATTTATTACTAATAACCAAAAATCATTTTAAAGTATAAAATAAGAAATCATCAAATCATCAAATTACAAATTTAATATCTTCGGACATGTCTTTATTTTCATTTATATAAAAAATTAATTATATTTCATGTCTTTGATTCTAAGAAAAAAATATGTGAGAATTTTAAAGAAAAATATTATAATAATAATGTAAAGTATTTTATTCTCAATTTTGAAGTAAAAAATAAAAAATTAAACTTAAAGCAGATATTTTGTTCTCTATTAATTAAAAAAGGTACAAGGAATAAATTGAAAAATCAAAATATTTAAAATTTAGAAAAAAAACTTAATTTGTCAAATACCTAAAGTTTATAAAAATTCTGAATATATACTTAAAGTAATTTAATGGTCAAGTAGTTTAGATAGATTTAATATTTGTGGTTTATATGGCAAATTTGAATGCATTCAGAAATAAAAAGTTTGTAGAAAAATTACAAAAAATGGCTGAGAAAGAAGCTAGGGTTGAAGTTAGAGATATAGAAAAAGGGCAAGTCGAAAAAGTAAGCGCTATTATTACATGTAAAAATCCTAATAAGTTTGCAGATAAATTAAAAAAGGAATATCCACAAATTAAAGTCCTTTATGTTTATGATATTATTGATGCAATTGCAGTTGAAACATCTGCTACTGATTTACTTGAGACAATTAGTCCAATGGCTGATGTGAAAATTATTGATGAAGATATGGAAGTCCATGTAATGTTATCCGAATCAGTCCCACTTTTAAATGTCCCACAGATCTGGGCTGATGGAGTTGAAGGGGAAGGGGTAATTGTGGCTGTTATTGATACAGGAATTGATGATACACATCCGGACTTGAAAAATAAGGTTATTGCAAAAGCTGATTTTACCAGTGAAAAAGGTACTGATTTAGAAAATATTGATGGAAATGGACATGGAACTCATGTCTCAAGTACTATTGCAGGTACAGGGGCTGCATCTAAAGGAAAATATAAGGGCGTCGCGCCTAAAGCCAAATTAATTGCTGCTAAAGTCCTTGCATCAAATGGATCTGGGTCATTTTCAGGGGTAATTGCCGGGATTGATTGGGCAGCAAAACAAAATTGCCATGTTATGAACATGAGCTTAGGTGCTAATGTATCTGGGTCTTGCGATGGGACTGATGCAGTCTGTCAAGCGGTAGATGCTGCAATGGACAAAGGAATTGTAGTTTGTATTGCAGCAGGTAATAGTGGACCAGAATCAAAAACTGTAGGTACACCTGGATGCGCCAAAAAAGTAATAACGGTTGGTGCTACAGATAAAAATGACGGAATTGCTTGGTTTAGTTCCCGGGGGCCAACTGCTGATGGACGTATAAAACCAGATATTTGCTTCCCTGGTTATAATATTGTTGCAGCTCGGGCTAAAAATACAAGTATGGGACATCCTGTTAATAATTATTATACCTCTGCATCTGGGACCTCCATGGCTACTCCTCATTGCGCTGGAGTTGCTACTTTATTAAAATGTGCTAAACCTGAAATAAGTTCTCATGAAATCAAACAAATCATTATGAAATCAGGAATTGATCTGAAGTTAGATCCAAATACTCAAGGGTCTGGTAGATGTGATGCTCTTGTCGCATATAATTTAATTAAAGGTGGCGCTCCACCCACACCCGAGCCTGCACCTGGAAAACATTTAACGCTAAGTTTTACCGTAATTTTAGTTATTATTGCAATTTTTCTGGTGATAGTCGCTATAATTGGAATTTAAACCATTATTTTTTAATTTTTCTTTTAGTAATTTAATCAAAGTCTATAAATTAATTTATCTTTAAATTGAATATCTTATTATTTTTAGCCTTATTTAAATCCAAGTAAAAAAATACATTAAAACCATTGAAACAATAAATTCTACATTATAAATAACAAAATTTACATATACAGAATAGACCACGAGTTAATTTAATCAGATTGGGTAGGGAATAATATCAAAAAGAAAGTTTTAGACTGCGTATATGATAATTTCCATTTTAAAATCAAAATTTTTCGAATTGAAATAATTAATTGAATAATTTTTTAAAATAAACCGTTATTATGAAAAATAATTAAGATTAATTAAAACTTATAAA